>DATAKH010000096.1:0-5330 GCA_036261735.1 Sphingomicrobium sp. | reverse complement strand
TCAGCATGGCCGCATCATTCGCCATTCCGTTGGCCGCCCTCACCTTCCCCAGCGGCCGGTTTGAACCGCGCTGGTCGCTGTGGGGGCTCCCGCTGCTCGTTGTTGGCATCTCCAGCCGATATTGGGCGCGTGGCCTTCCTGCGGTTGAGCAAATTTCCCTGGTCGTCTTCGCGCTGCTTACGATCGCAGTCATCGCGAAACGCTATTCGCTACTTCCGCAGGGAGTGCAGCGGCAACAGGTGAAGTGGGCTGCGCTCGGCTTCGTGCTGTTCTTGCTTTTGCTCTTGGTCAGCTTGGCGCTGCAACTCGCGGATCAGCGCACGACGGACAACGGACTGCACTTCTTCCTGCTTATTGCATTCAGCATTGTTGAAGCGTTAGCGGTGCTCGCACTGGTGGGCGGGCTGCTGGTCTCGCTTCTCCGATATCGGCTGTATGACGCCGATGCCGCGATCAGCCGATCGGCGGTCTACGCCGCGCTAACGTTAAGCCTGATCGCGATCTTCGCAGCGACCGAAAAGTTCATCGAGATCATGGGCGAGCAATATTTCGGATCGGCAATCGGTTCGGCGTCGGGCGTGATCGCAGCCGGCTTCGCGGCGGTGATGATCGCACCGCTCCACGCCCGGATGAGCAATTGGGCTGAGCGCCGTTTCCAGCGGAATCTCATTCGCCTGCGCCGGGACTTGCCGCTGCTGGTCGGGGACCTCCGCGAGACCGTTTCGCCGGAGCGCCTTGCCGACATCGTTTTGGAGAAGATTGCCGGCGGCGTCCGCTCGAGCCGGTCCGCTCTCATCGGCGTAGGCGCGGAAGGGCCGGCCGTCCTCGCCTCCCTCGACGTCGCGGCAGAGGAAGTGCGCTCGTGGATGGCGGATTGGTCGCCGTCGAGCCGCCACGATGCGCTCGACTGCGCACGCGACGACATGCTGTTCCCGATCCGCATTCCGCTCCATGCTGAGGGTGCCGGCACAGTGGGCTGGATCCTGCTTGGCCCACGGCCGGACGGCAGCTTCTATGGCAAGGACGAACGCGAAGCCCTACTTGAGATTGCCGATTGCGTTGCGCGCGGGATTTCGGTCGCTCGCCGTCGCGCGGAGCGCGAAACCGCGCACAGCCGCGCAACCGAATTGCTCACCCGGCGAGTCAGCGCCCTCGAGTCCATGGTCAAGAGGCTGAGGGGTTCCGGCGCGACCGCGGCCGCAACATAGCTCCCACAGATATCCGCGTTCGCAATGCGGACCTGCATCGCAACGTTTCGGCTTTCGGTCGCGGGCTAGCGCGCTAAGAGCGGGTCATGAACAAAATTCGCGACCTCCCGCCGCCGCCCCAGGCCGAACAGCGCCGCCACAGCTTCGAACATCACGGCCACGAGATCGAGGACCCGTGGGCCTGGCTTCGCGACCAGGGCTATCCCAACGTCACGGACGAGAACGTGCTCGGCTATTTGAAGGCGGAAAACGAATATTTCGAGGCGGCGATGGAGCCGCACAAGGCGCTGGTCGACCAGCTGTTCGAGGAGATGAAGGGGCGGATCAAGGAGGACGATTCATCCGTCCCGATCCGCGACGGCGACTGGCTCTACTGGTGGAAGTTCGACGCGGGGGCGCAGTACCGGAAATGGTACCGGCGGCCGGCCAGCGGCGGCGATGAGCAGCTGATCTTCGACGAGCCCGCCGAAGCCGAGGGCACGGAGTATTTCCGCCTCGGGGCGCTGGAGTCGAGCCCTGACGGCAAGCTCCTCGCTACGATGGCCGACGCCAACGGTTCGGAACGGTTCGTGCTCAAGGTCCGCGACCTCGCGACCGGCAAGGACATCGAGACGATCACCGAGGTCGGCATCGGCTCGCCGGTTTGGACCAGCGACAGCACCGGCCTGGTCTTCACCGAGGTCAACGACAATTGGCGGAGCTACCGCGCCCGCTACCACCGGCTCGGAACGCCCGTTAGCGAGGACAGGACGCTCTACGAGGAGACCGAGGACCTCGGCTTCTCGGTCGGAGTCGACGATTCGCAGGACCGAAGCCTGATCTTCATCGCCACCGGCGACAATACCACGACCGAGGTGCGGTTCGTTCCAGCCGACGATCCGCTCGCCGAGCCGGTGCTGATCGCGCCGCGCAAGGAAGGCCGCGAATATTCGCCCGATGCCGCCCACGGGAAGCTGTGGATCGTCACCAATGACGATCACGTGAACTTCCGGCTCGCCGAGGCCGATGTTTCAAACCCGGGCGAATGGAAAACGGTGATCCCCGGCTCCGACCGGGTCTATCTGATGGGCGCGGCGAGCTATCGCGACCATATCGCCATGCACCAGCGCGTGGACGGGCTCGATCAGCTGATCCTTCGCACCTACGACGGCGAGGAAACGCGCATCCCGTTCGGCGAGGCGAGCTACAGCGCCGGATTCGCCGGCAACCCGGAGTTCGCGCCTGACGCCTACCGGATCGGCTATTCGTCGATGGTGACCCCCGTCACGGTATACGATTACCACCCGGGAAACGGCGAGCTGGAGGTGCTGAAGGTCCAGGAAATCCCGTCCGGCTACGATGCGTCGCAATATGCGACCGAGCGGCTGATGGTGCCGGCGCGCGACGGCAAGCAGGTGCCGGTGTCGGTGGTGTACCCCGAAGGTTTCGACAAGAACGGCGAGGGCAAGCTCTATCTCTACGCCTACGGCGCCTACGGCCATGCGATCCCGCCCGGATTCTCGTCCTCGCGGATCAGCCTGCTCGACCGCGGCTGGGCCTTCGCGATCGCCCATATCCGCGGCGGAGACGACCTCGGCTACAATTGGTATCTCGAAGGCAAATTAGCGAAGCGGAACAACGCGTTCACCGACTTCGTCGACGCCGCGAGAGGCCTGGTCGAGGCGAAGTTCACGAGGCCCGGGCGGATCGCGATCAACGGCGGCTCGGCGGGCGGCGAGCTGATGGGCGTGGTTGCCAATACCGACCCGGACCTGTGGGGCGCGGTAGTGGCCGATGTCCCGTTCGTCGACGTGCTCAACACCATGCTCGACGATTCGCTTCCGCTGACCCCCGGCGAGTGGCCCGAATGGGGCAATCCCTTGAAGGACAAGGCGGCGTTCGAGCTGATCCGGAGCTACAGCCCGTACGACAATGTGAAGGCGCAGGATTATCCGCCGATGCTGATCACCGGCGGCCTGAACGACCCCCGCGTGACTTATTGGGAGCCGGCCAAATGGGCCGCGAAGCTTCGCGCCAACAAGACCGACGACAACCTCCTCCTGCTCAAGACCAACATGGGCGCCGGCCACGGCGGCAAGTCCGGCCGCTGGGACAGCCTCCGCGAAGTGGCGGAGGCGTTTGCGTTCGTTTTGACGCAGGTGGAGTGAAAATCCTCCCCTTCAGGGGAGGGGACCACCGAAGGTGGTGGAGGGGAATGCTCAGAAGTACGAGAAGAAATATCAAGCGCGCCAGATCGCTCCGCAGGAAGATGAGCCTGCCGGAAGTGCTGCTTTGGCAGCGGTTGCGCAGGCGCCCCGAAGGCTTGAAGTTTCGCCGGCAGCACCCTGCCGGGCCCTACGTGCTCGACTTCTACTGCGAATCGGCGAGGGTCTGCATCGAGGTGGATGGCGCAGCACACGGAATGGGCGATGGCCCGGCCAGCGATCAGCGCCGCGATACCTATTTGCGCAATGGAGGTATTCGAACTCTTCGCATTGCGGCGCGAGACGTGATCGATAATCTGGACGGGGCGTTGCAGCTGATTGTTCGCGAATGTCGTGCAACACCCCTCCACCAGACTGCTTCGCCGTCCGGTCCCCCTCCCCTTCAGGGAGGATATTGATGTTCGAAATGCGTTTCACGGCCGCGCCGGAGCACATCGACGAGCTCGGGCACGTCAACAATGCGGTCTGGGTGCAGTGGATCCAGCAATTGGCGGTCGCGCATTGGGAGGCGGTATCCGATCCGGCGCACCGCGACCTCTATTTCTGGGTCGTGGTCAGGCACGAGGTTGACTATGTGCGTCCGGCCCATGACGGCGATCGGGTGACGGCGCGGACCTGGGTCGGCGAAGCCCCGCAGGGAGCGCGGTTCGACCGCTTCGTCGAGTTCACGGGAGAGGACGGCAGGGCCTGCGTCCGCGCCCGGACCGTGTGGGCGATTATCGACAAGGCGAGCGGCCGCCCGATCCGTGTCCCTCCGGAGGTAGTAGCGCCGTTCCGCGAGCCGGAGTAAGGATCGTAGCGATGCTGCCGGTCCTTCACGACTATCACCGTTCCTCCGCGGCCTACCGGGTCAGGATCGCTCTCAACATGAAGGGGGTCGATTACGAGAGCCGGACGGTGAACCTGCTCGAAGGCGAGCAGAAGGGCGCAGACTATCGCGGCCGCAACCCGCAGGGGCTGGTGCCGATGCTGGAGATCGACGGGCAGCGGCTCACCCAGAGCCTGGCGATCATCGTCTACCTCGACCAACTTTTTCCCGAGCCATCGCTGATTCCCGCCGATCCGGCAGACGGGGCCCACGTCCGGGCGATGGCGATGGCGATCGCCTGCGACATCCATCCGCTCAACAATTTGCGGGTGCTCAAATATCTGAGCGGCCCGCTTGGGCAGAGCCAGGAGGCGCGCGACGACTGGTACGCGCATTGGGTGACCGAGGGGTTCGAAGCGCTGGAGGTCATGGCGGCGCAACGGGCCGGTGAGTTCCTGTTCGGCGATACGCCGAGTCTGGCCGACATCTGCCTGGTCCCGCAGATGTACAACGCGCGGCGGTTCAACGTTCCGGTTGACGTCTATCCGACCCTGGTTCGCGCGGACTCCAACGCTACGGCGCTTCCCGCTTTCGCGGCCGCGCACCCGGAGCAGCAGGAGGCGATGGCATGAACCGGGTCGAGAGCATGAACCGCGGGATGGCGGGCCTGTCCGCGCTCGATTCGCTCGAGATCCCGTCGCTGGAAGGCAAGGTCAGCGACGAGGAATGGGCGATCCGGGTCGATCTCGCCGCGGCCTACCGGATGGTCGCCTATTACGGCTGGGACGACCTCATCTTCACCCATCTTTCGGCACGGATTCCCGGGCCGGAGCATCATTTCCTGCTCAATCCCTACCAGCTTATGTTCGAGGAGGTGACCGCCTCGTCGCTGGTCAAGGTCGATGTCCAGGGCAATCCGGTCGACCCCACGCCCTTCATCACCAACCCGGCCGGCTTCACCATTCATTCTGCGATCCACATGGCGCGCGAGGACGCGCTTGCTGTGATGCACCTGCACACACCGGCGGGCCAGGCCGTCGCTGCGCACTCGGAAGGGCTACTGCCGCTGACCCAGACGGCAATGCTGGTCCGCCAGGACATCGCCTTCCA
>DATAKH010000077.1:0-20653 GCA_036261735.1 Sphingomicrobium sp. | reverse complement strand
CGATCGCCGAGCAAATCGGTGCGCTGCAGGCCCGGATCCAGCGCGTCGAAAGCGAAACCGAGAAAGCCCAGGGGTCGGAGGGACGCGCCGACGCGCTTCTGATTGCTTTTGCGGCACGGCGGGCAATCGAGCGCGGGGTCGCCCTTGGCTATCTCGAGCCGCTGCTGGTCCAGCGCTTCGGTCCGGATCACCCGCAGGCAGTGGCGACAATCGTGACCGCGTCCCGCTCGCCGGTTCGGCTGACGACCCTGATTGCCGACTTCCAGGACCTGGAGCAGCAGCTAGTCGGGCCGCCTCCGAACGAGGACCTGTGGACCGGTTTCAAGCGCGGATTCTCGTCGCTGGTGACGGTCCGCCGCTCCGATCGTCCCTCGACCAAGCCGAAGGCGCGCTTCAACCGCGCACTTGCGCATTTGACGGCCGGCGAGGTGGATTCGGCTCTGGCTGAGACGATGCGGCTGCCCGGAGCGCCGCGAGCCGGCGACTGGATCCGGGATGCGCGGCGCTACGTCGCGGTTCACCGAGCGCTCGACGAGATCGAGTCGGCGGCATTGGTGGGCGCTCCGCCGACTCCGCGCCCCTAAGGGCTTGGATGAGCGATTCGACTGTGCGATTCCCTGGCCGGCGCCGCACAGCGCAGGTTCAGAACACTTGCGATAAAGTGCTGGAAAACAACACGCAGCTGGGGGAGAATTGAGTTCATGACGTCACTTTGGAGCCGCTTTGGCCTGGCGCTCGCGCTGGCTGGACTGACCCAGGTCGGCGCCGCAGCAATCAAGACGGCGGAGAGGCCCGAGCAGCCGAAACACGCCGCAAAGCCCGAAGTTCGAGTCGCCCAGGCCGCGCCTCGGCCGGCGGCGCCGACTCCTCCGCGGGCGCCCGCCTACCTCAGCGAGCGCCTGGACGCGCTCGGAAAGGCATTCGACGGCCGCGTCGGAATCGCGGTCCGCTCCGTCGACGAGGGGTGGGAAACCGGCTGGAAAGACGATGAGCTGTACCCGCAGCAGAGCGTATCGAAGCTGTGGGTCGCGATCACGGCCCTCGACGCCGTCGACAAGGGCAAGGTCAGGCTCGACGACAGGGTCACCCTGACGCGATCGGACCTTACCCTGTTCCACCAGCCGATCAGGGCCAAGATCCTCAGCGGCGGCTACACCACCAGCCTCGAAGACCTGATGGAAAAGGCGATCACCACCAGCGACAACACGGCCAACGACAAGCTGATGCGGTCCGTCGGCGGGGCCGATGCGGTGCGAAGGATGATTGCCGCCAAGAGGCTCGGGGCAATCCGCTTCTACGATGGCGAACGCGCGCTGCAGAGCAAGATCGCCGGCCTGATCTGGTCCCAGAGCTATTCGATCGGCGGCGGCTTCTTCGAAGCGCGCAATGCGCTTCCGATGGCGGTCCGCCGCGCGGCCTTCAACCGCTATGTCGACGACCCCTACGACGGCGCCTCGGCGAGCGCGATCGTCAGCGCCCTTGCCCGGCTCAAGAAGGGCGAGCTTCTGTCGCCCGCCTCGACCGCGCGGCTGCTCAACATCATGGGCAACACCCGCACCGGGCCGAACAGGCTCAAGGGCGGGCTGCAGCCGGGATGGACGCTCAGCCACAAGACCGGCACGGGCCAGGAGCTCGCCGGAGTGCAGGCCGGCTACAACGACATCGGAATCCTCACCTCGCCGGACGGCAAAAGCTATACGGTTGCCGTGATGATCAAGAAGACCTCGACCCCGCTGCCAGTGCGCATGGCCCTGATGAACAATGTCGTGAAGGCGGTCATCAGGCAGCACGAGATGGCGAAAGGGACCGATTACGCGCTCTGACGAGGACTGCCCCGCCAGGCGGCTGGCCATTACACCTGGAATACAGCGGGTCCCGAGCCCGAAGCTCGACCTATTCATCCTTCGCGGCTTTCTCGACCCCGGCGCCTGCGCCGCGCTCATCGAACGGATCGACTCGCGCCGGCGCCCGTCGACGATCGCCGACGACGCCGGAATCGAGAATTTTCGAACTAGCGAAACCTGCGACCTCGACCCGTCGGATCCGCTTGTCGCGGACGTGGACCGGAAGATATGCGACCTTTTCGGCCTCGCGCCGGCCAAGGGTGAGCTCATCCAGGGGCAGCGATACGCGCAAGGGCAGGAGTTCCGGGCGCACACCGACACCTTCAATCCCGGCGGTTACGACTATTACGTCCACACTGCCGACTCCGGGCAGCGGACGTGGACCGCGATGGTCTATCTCAACGCTCCGGAGTACGGCGGCGGCACCCGCTTCAAGGTAATCGGAAAGACCGTCCAGCCCGAGACCGGAAAGCTGCTTGCGTGGAACAATCAGCTTGCCGACGGCCGACCCAACGAAGCGACGATCCATCAGGGGCTGAAGGTTCGGCGTGGCGTGAAGTACATCGTCACGAAATGGTTTCGCGAGCGGCCGCTGGGATGAACGAAAAAGCGCGGTCCTCAGACCGCGCTGGAGCGGGCGAAGGGATTCGAACCCTCGACCCCAACCTTGGCAAGGTTGTGCTCTACCCCTGAGCTACGCCCGCTCGTCTGCGCATCGACCGCCGCGGCTACTTGGCCCGGCGGCAGGGTGGCGGGCGCCTAGCATGCTAAAAGCCCCCGCTGCAAGCGTTCGCGGCTCGCCTTGTGAGCCGCGCCGCCGAACGCCATATGGGGGCCGCACACGAGTAGCGAAAGGGCCGGCGTGGCGACTTTGGGATTGAGCGAGGCGGAACGCGAGGCAGTGGCCAAGCTGGAGCGCGACGTCATCCAGCCGTCGATGAGCCATCTCGTCCTGCTCGACTTCTGGGCCGACTGGTGCGGCCCCTGCAAGCAGCTCTCCCCGGTCCTAGAGAAGATCGCGACCGACTATGCCGCCAAGGGCGTCAAGCTGGTCAAGATCGACGTCGAGGCGGACAAGGTCATCGCCGCCCAGTTCAGGGTCCAGTCGATCCCGACCGTCTATGCCTTTTACCAGGGCCAGCCGGTCGCCGACCTCACCAACTACCGTACCGAAGGCCAGCTGACGCGGATTCTCGACCAGCTGATCGCGCAGCTTGGAGTCGGGGACGAACCGGAGCCTGCAAAGGCCGAGATCGGCCCGCTGATCGCAATGGGCGACGAAGTGCTCGCCGGCGGCGATGCGGAGCGCGCGGTCAACATTTTCCGCCAGGTCCGGGACATGGCCCCCGACGATGCCGCCGCTGCCGGCGGGCTGGTCCGCGCCCTGATCGCCAATGGCGAGACCGACGAAGCAAAGGCACTGCTCGACGGATTGCCCGCCGAGCTGGCGAGCGATTCCGCGATCGGCCGGGCGCGGGCGGCGCTCGAGACCGCGTCTGCCGGAGCCGCGTCGGACGCCTCCGAGCTCGAGCAGAAGGTCGCCGCCAATCCCGACGACCTCCAGGCGCGATACGACCTTGCCGGGGCGAGCATGGCGGCGGGCGACCGCGACCGCGCCGCCGACGAACTGCTGGCGATAATCGAGCGCGACAAAGAGTGGAACGAGGGCGTTGCCCGAAAGCGGTTTCTGCAATTGCTCGAGGCGCAAGGGCTCGAGGACGAATGGGCGCGCGCGCAGCGGCGGCGTCTCTCCGCACTGCTGTTCACGTGAGCGGGGCGCTTCCGCTGCGGGCGCCGCTGTTCCCGATTCCCGGCGCGATCCTGTTCCCGAGGGCGCAGCTTCCGCTCCACATCTTCGAGCCGCGCTACCGCGAGATGGTCCGCGACGCAGTCGACGGCGACGGGCTGATCGCGGTGGTGCAGCCGCAGCTGGTCGAGGTCGAGGACGACAGCAAGCAGCCGCTCTATCCGGTCGGCTGCGTCGGCGAGATCGTCGGGCTCGAGGAGCTCGAGGACGGCCGCTCCAATATTGTCCTCAACGGCACGAACCGCTTCCGGATCGTCACCGAAGTCGACCTGCATACGCCGTACCGCAACGCCGACCTCGATGTCGGCGCCTTCGACGATCGCGAGCCGGAGCCGCTGGGAATCGCGCAGCGCGCCGAAGTCGAGCGCGAGGCTCGGCGCCTCGGCGATTCGCTTGGGCTAGCGGTGGACTGGTCGGCGGTCAGCCGACTCGACGACGAGATGCTGGTCAATGCGATCGCCCAGGTCGCGCCGTTTGACGTTTCCGCAAAGCAGGCGCTTCTGGAATCGAACGCGCTCGCCGATCGCGCCGACCTGCTGGTGCAGCTGATGCAGTTCCTCCGCCTCAGCCAGGGCGGAACCGACCTCCAGCCGACGCTTCAGTGAACTAAATCGGTAGCCCGCGAAGAAGCAGAGGAAGGTCGCCGCTGGTGCCGCGCGCCTCGTTCATCAGCCTGTCCTTGATCGGCGCGATTCGGTCGATGAGGCCCATTCCGAACCGGCGGACCGCCGACGCGCTCCGGCCGGGGACTCCGTAGATTCGGGTCAGGCTGTCGGTCGCGATTCCCACCATCAGCGAGTCGAGCGAGCGCCAGCGCTGGTAGCGGTCGAGCAGCTGCTTGTCGCCGAGATCGAGTCCGAGTCTCGCTCCCTCGACGAGGACCTGGGCGAGCGCGGCAGCGTCGCGGAAGCCGAGATTGAGGCCCTGGCCGGCGATCGGGTGGATGGCGTGGGCGGCGTCGCCGACCAGCGCCAGCCGCTGGGCGGTGATGTTCGAAGCGTGGTGGAAGCCCAACGGGTAAGTAGAGCGCGGCGCTGCGAGCGCAACCTTGCCGAGAAATCCGCCCATCGCCTTTTCCGCCTCGGCCGCGAAATCCTCGTCGCTGAGCGACAGGAAGCCCGGTCCATCGTCCTTTTGCACCGACCAGACGATGGCCGAGCGGTGGCGCCTGCCGTCGTCGGTCATCGGCAAGAGCGCGAACGGTCCGCCCGGATAGAAAATTTCATAAGCGACATGGTCGTGCGGGCGCTTGTGATGAAGCACCGAAACGATAGCGACATGGTCGTAGCGCCAGCGCGCCATCCGCAGCCCCGCCTGCTCGCGCATCGGCGAATTGCGCCCGTCGGCGGCAACGACCAGCGGCGCCATCACCTTTCGCCCATCCTCGAGTGCGGCAACCACCGAATGTTGGCCGCGATCGATCGCGGCAATTCGCGACTTCCACAGCAGCCAGAGCTTCTTTCCGGCTTCGGCGCGGGCACGGAGGGCCGCCCGCAAATTTCGGTTTTCGTGCATCCAGCCAAGCGGGCCGTCGTATTCTCCGGGCTCGAACGCCAGCCCGCCGGGATCGAGGCCGTCGGCAACCTGGATCTTCAGGATCGGGCAGCCGGGCGCCGGAAAACAGTCGGCAACGCCCGTGGCCTCGAGCATTCGCATCGAGCTCGAGGAGACGGCACTGGTCCGGCCGTCGAAGGCGGCATCGAGCCGCTGGTCGGGATCGGCGGGATCGATCACGACCGCCGAAAGGCCGCTCGAGTCCAGCGCCGCCGCGAGCGCCAGGCCGACGAGTCCGCCGCCCAGGATGATCACGTCCGCACGGTCCATTGGCGTTGCACTAGCGCCTCACTCACCCGGTGGCGAGTGGCCGGAATGCTGGCGTCAAGACAGCGCGCTTGCCCGCGAGTCCCGGACAAGGCATTCTAAGCAGCGGATTTTGGGGTGGGACAAATGGCGACGGCGGCCGCTCGGCCAAGCAAGGACATGGGACCGGACTGGCGCGACAAGCTGCGCGAGTCGATGCGGAGGCTCGCACGGCGAAGCTGGGGGGCGGCGCTGGTCGCCCTGGCCGTTGCCGGAGCGCTTGCCCTCGCTTCGCACAGCAGCACCGACGCGTCGTTCACCACTGCGGCGGGCGGAGCGGCGGGCAACTGGCTCGGCCGTGTCGGCGCTTATGGAAGCGACCTCGCCTTCCTGCTGTTCGGGATCGGGGCGGTCCTGCTGCTGCCGGTGATCGCCCTCGCCGGCCTGCGCATGCTTCGCCTCGAGCCGGCCGGGCGCGTCCGCCGTGGAATGCTGCTGGCGTCAGCTGCAGCAATCCTGATCGGCATTGCCCTAAGCCTGACCAGCGGCTCGGCCGTCTCGGGCCTTCCCGCTGGATGGGGCGGAGCCATCGCCCTGGCGGCTGCAAACGGCATCGATGGCCTGGTTGCCTTGATCCCCGATCCGCGGTTCGTTCAGCCCACCCGGCTTGGGGTGCTCGTGCTTTTCGCGGCTGCCGGACTGGTCCTCGCCTGGCTGGCGGTCGCACTGACCGAAGACGAGAGGGCCTGGCTCCACGGAATCTTTTCACGGTCGCCGGAGCGGAAGCGGGCGCCGCGCAAGACCCAGGAGCCGCGGGACGAGCGGGGATCCATTGCGGCGCCGCCCAAGCCGCGCCCAGCCGTTTCCGTCTCCGAACCGGCAGCAGCGCCATCGCGGTCGAAGTCGCCGCCGTCGCGACGGCCGGCGGCCCAACCCGGGCTGGCGCTCGGCGATTCCTATACGCTTCCCGACATCGGCCTGCTCGCGCCGCCCCCGGAAAAGGGCCGGACTCAGATCGATCGCGCAGCGCTCGAGCGCAACGCGCGAATCCTCGAATCGGTGCTCGAGGACTTCCACGTCCGCGGCAATATCGTGGAGGTGAAGCCGGGGCCCGTCGTCACCATGTACGAGCTTGAGCCGGCCAGCGGGATCAAGGCCAGCCGGGTCATCCAGCTCGCTGACGACATCGCCCGCAACATGCAGGCGATTTCGGCGCGGGTTGCAATCGTCCCGGGACGCAGCGTGATCGGGATCGAGCTTCCCAATGCCCGGCGTGAAAGCGTGACCCTGTCGCAGCTGATCGCGAGCGACGCCTTTGCCGACGACGGCGTCGGGCTGCCGCTGATCCTCGGCAAGAACATCGCGGGCGACCCGATCGTCGCCGACCTCGCTCCGATGCCGCACCTTTTGGTCGCGGGGACCACCGGCTCGGGCAAGTCGGTCGGCCTCAACTGCATGATCCTGTCGCTTCTCTACCGGCTCGATCCCGACGAGTGCCGGATGATCCTCATCGACCCGAAGATGCTGGAGCTCAGCATCTACGAGGGCATTCCCCACCTGCTTGCGCCGGTGGTGACCGAGCCCGGCAAGGCGATCCGGGCGCTCAAATGGACCGTCGAGCAGATGGAAGAGCGCTATCGGATGATGGCCAACCTCGGGGTCCGAGCGCTTCCGAGCTTCAACCAGAAGGTTCGCGACGCCAAGGCCAAGGGCGCGCAGCTCGGGCGGCGCGTTCAGACAGGCTACAATGCCGAGACCGGCCAGCCGATCTACGAAATGGAGCAGCTGGATTACGACGTGCTTCCCCAGATCGTGGTCGTGGTCGACGAGCTTGCCGATTTGATGATGACGGCGGGCAAGGAGGTCGAATTCCTGATCCAGCGGCTTGCGCAGAAGGCGCGCGCTGCGGGGATCCACCTGATCATGGCCACCCAGCGGCCGTCCGTCGACGTGATCACCGGGGTTATCAAGGCCAACCTTCCGACCCGAATCTCCTTCCAGGTCACGAGCAAGATCGACAGCCGGACCATCCTTGGCGAACAGGGAGCGGAGCAACTGCTCGGCAAGGGCGACATGCTCTACATGCCCGGAGGCAAGCAGATCCTGCGGGTCCACGGGCCCTTCGTCTCCGACGAGGAAGTGCGCGCCGTCGCCGAGCATTGGCGCCGGCAAGGCACGCCCGAATATATCCAGGCCGTCACCGAGGAACCTGACGACGGCGACTATCTGTTCGACGGCCAGCCGACCGGCGAGGACGATCCCGAGACCCAGCTCTATCGCAAGGCGGTGCAGATAGTCGCCGAAAGCCAGAAGGCGTCCGTATCCTACCTGCAGCGACAGCTGCGAGTCGGCTACAACAGCGCGGCGCGGCTGATCGAGCGAATGGAGAAGGACGGGAAGGTAGGAATGCCCGACCATGTGGGCCGCCGCGAAGTGTTGATCGACCTCGACGGCCACCCCCTTTAGGCGGCGAATACGCCTGAACGTGGCGGAACCGTAAGGTTCAGAGCGCATTCAATCGCAAACCGCCAGATTCCGGCGCAAATGATCCTTCAGGAGCTTCGAATGTCCTTTGCAACCTCCTTCGCGCGCGCACTCGTCCCGGCCGCGATCCTGGTCGCGCCGGCCGCAGTGAACGCGTCCAGCGCTTCCGACCTGAACCTCGTCAAGGCGCACCTGCGCTCGGTCGATTCGATGACCGCGAGCTTCACCCAGACCGACTCCAAGCGCCGCACCATGTCGGGCACGCTTCAGCTAAAGCGGCCGGGCCGGATCCGCTTTGAATATGGCGGCGGGGTCGACGTGCTGCTGGTCGCCAACGGCAAGACGCTCACTTTCCTTGACTATGACGTCGGACAGAAATCGAGCTGGGACCTCAACAAGACCCCGCTCGGAATACTGCTTGCGGACAATCCGAACCTGGACCGGATCGCAAAGATCGTCCCCAACAAGGATCCGCGGGTCGTTGTCGTCAACGCGGTCAATCCCGCGCACCGGGAATATGGCAGGCTGGTCCTGGCTTTCATCCGCGAGCCCAACTCGCCGGGCGGGCTTCGCCTGTACGGCTGGACCGCAATCGATGCGCAGGGAAAGCAGAATGTCGTGAAGCTGTCGAACCAGCGCTACAACGTTGCGATCCCGGCGAGCGCCTTCACATACGCCGAGCCGAAGAAAAAAGGGCGCTGAAAAACGTAGCAGATTAAAACCTGTTCATCGCGCCGTCAGCAACGCTGTCCTAAAACGGGTACGGTTGCCGCATAAGGCTTGGGGTTTCCCCCTGTTACCCTTGCCGCGGCCACCCCTTGCGTGACGAACGCTTGGTCGGCCCTCGCTCCACGCCCCCGGAGCGAGGGCCTTTTTCTTGTGGGGACGGACGGGCTAAGCGGGATCTGTGAGCAAACGGCTGAAAATCGCTTCCTGGAACATCAACTCGGTGCGGGCGCGCAGTGCCCTTGTCGAGAAGCTGATCGCGCAGGAACAACCCGACATCCTGTGCCTTCAGGAAACCAAGGTGCTGGACGACATCTTCCCGGCCGACCTGTTCCACCGTCACGGCTACCGCCACCACCAGCTCAATGGCCAGAGGATGCACCACGGCGTGGCAATTCTCAGTCGTGTGCCGCTGGAGGAGCCCGGCAAGCACGACTGGCAGGACAATGGCGAAGCCCGCCACGTCGGAGCTCGGCTGCCATGCGGAATCCGGCTCGAGAATGTCTATGTGCCGGCCGGAGGCGACATTCCGGACCGCGACCTGAACCCCAAGTTCGGGCAGAAGCTCGACTTCATCGAGCGCATGACCCGTTGGTCGGAGACGCTGTTCGAGCCGACCCTGATCGTCGGCGATTTCAACGTCGCTCCGCTCGAGTGCGACGTGTGGAGCCACAAGGCGCTGCTCAAGGTCGTCAGCCATACGCCGGTCGAGGTCGAGGCGCTCACCCGCCTCCAGCAGGCGCACGAGTGGATCGATATCGGCCGGCGCTTCGTGCCGGCGCCGGAACGCTGCTTCACCTGGTGGAGCTACCGCTCGCCGGACTGGACGAAGAATGACCGCGGCCGGAGGCTCGACCATATGTGGGCATCGCCCTCGCTCGCCGGCCATCTCGCCGGCCACTCGGTGCTCGAGCCGTGCCGGAGCTGGGAGCGGCCGTCGGACCATGTGCCGCTGATCTGCGAGCTCAGCCTTTGAGCGAAGCCGGCGCCCTCCGCCGAGCGATCGCCGTTCTGAAGGCGGGCGGCGGCGTCCGAATCGATTCGACGCCGCCGCTGACGGTGCTTTCCGTCGAGACCGCGGACCCGGAAACCCTCGACGCTTTCGATCCGACGGGCGAGGCGCGACTGCTGATCAGCGGATGGCGGGCGGCGGCATTGTCGCTCGGGAACAGGCGCGATTCCGCCGATGCTTCCGAGCCGGTTCTGATCGAGCGGGCGCCGTGGCTCGGAGTCGACGAGGCGCGCGCAATATCCGATGCCGGCCAGGATGCGAGCCGGGCGCCGCTCGGTCCGCTGACCCCCATTCCGCTGCCCGAAGGCGAGCAATTCGCCGCCGCGCTGAAGCTCGCGCGAATGGCGGGACTGCTTCCGGCACTGTGGGTCGCGATCGGAAGCAGCGGCGCCGCCGAAATAGCCCCCGAGGCGATAGCCGCAGCGGCGCTCGAGGTGACTCCGGTGGCCCGCGCCCGCCTTCCGCTCGAGGACATGCCCGAAACCCAGATTGCGGTGTTCCGGGCGAGCGACGGGGAAGAGCATGTCGCGCTCGTGATCGGCGCCTTCGCGGGCAAGCCGCCGCTGGTTCGGCTGCATAGCGAGTGCCTGACCGGCGACGTGTTCGGCTCGCTCAAATGCGATTGCGGGCCGCAGCTGAAAGAGGCGCTCCGCCTGATCGCCGCAGCCGGCGGCGGAATCCTCCTTTACCTGCGCCAGGAAGGGCGCGGGATCGGGATCGCCAACAAGATCCGCGCCTATGCGCTTCAGGACCGCGGCTTCGACACCGTGGATTCGAACCTCCGGCTGGGCTTTGCCGACGACGAGCGCGATTACGAGCAGGCGGCGGCGATCCTTCGCTCGTTGGGCGTGGACGAGGTGCGGCTCCTGACGAACAACACATCCAAGGTAGCGGGGCTGGAAAAGGCGGGAATCCGCGTTTCGGAACGGGTCGGCCACCACATGCCGGCCAATCCCCACAATGCCGACTATCTCGCGACCAAGCGCGAAAAGAGCGGGCACCTTCCTTAGTCCGGGCCCTCGAAAAGCGCGGTTCCGACCCGCACGGCCGTCGCTCCGAGCATTACCGCGGCCCTGAAGTCCGCCGACATCCCCATGCTGAGTCCGTCGACATCGTGCTCACGGGCGATCTTCGCGAGGAGGGCGAAGAAAGGCGACGGGTCCAGCCCCAGCGGCGGGATGCACATCAGCCCGGCGAGCGGCAGCGGCGACTTGCGCACGGCTTCGATCAGCCCGCCGACCTCGGCAATCGCGCAGCCGCCCTTCTGCGGCTCGTCGCCGATATTCACCTGGATATAGACCGAAGGCGAGCGCCCCGCCTTTTCGGCTGCGGCGGCGAGCGCGTTCAAGAGTGACGGGCGGTCGAGCGAATGGATCGAATGGAACAGGCGGGCAGAGTCGGCCGCCTTGTTCGATTGCAGCCGGCCGATGCAGTGGAGGCGCACTTCGGGGTAGCGGGCGAGCAGCGGCGGCCATTTGTCGAGCGCCTCCTGAACCCGGCTTTCCCCGAAATCGCGCTGGCCGGCGGCGATCAGCGATTCGATTTCATCGGCGCTGCGGGTCTTGCTGACCGCGATCAGCGTGACTTCCGAGGATCGACGCCCCGCGACCTTCGCTTCCGAGGCGATAGTGTCGAGGGCAGTGCGGCGGCTGTCTTCGGCGCTGCTCATTCGAGCGGCTATAGGAACCGCGATGACCCGCCGCCAGACCAGCGTCCCGCGCCAGTGGCTGATAGCAGACGAGCGAATCGGCGACGATCTGTGGCCGGCGATCCGGCGGCTTCCGAGAGGAAGCGGAGTTCTCGTCATCTATCGGAGCCTGGACAAGCGGCGGCGAGCGCGGCTGCTGTCGAGATTGCGCCTGATTGCCCGAAGCCGCGGGCTGGTCCTCGCCGACGAAGCGGCCGGAGAGGCCGCGCGGGTCCATGACTCCAGGGAGATTCGACGTGCCGGGCTCGCCGGCGTGCCGCTGTTGTTGGTCTCGCCGCTGTTTGCGACGCGCAGCCATCCGGAGCGGGCGCCACTTCCCCGGATGTAGGCCGCGGCGCTCCTGAGGCTGGCGAGAGCGCCCGCGATCGCCCTGGGTGGAATGACAGAATCGAGGTTCAGGAGCGTCGAGAAGCTTGGCTTTTGCGGCTGGGCGGGGATCGACGCGTGGCTCTTAAAGTCACTAAAGTCACGCGATGAGGCGCCAAAACCGTGACGTTAGCCAGCTGTCAGCGAGGAGGTCAGCCTAGAACTTGAAAGCGGTCCCGATGTAGACGGCCTGGCTGTCGACGCGGTTATCGCTAAGCGTCGAAAGACGGTCGGTCTCAACCTTGTACCGCACCCCGCCGGTCACCGCGATGCGCTTGGTCAGCGAGTAGGAGCCGCCGACGTCGAGCGCATATTTGTCGGGATCGCGAAGCGCCGGAGCCGATTGGCCTTCGGAGCGGTCGGCGGAAACCGCCACTCGCCCGGTGAAACGCGGGAGCGAATAGCTGACGCCCACGACCGCGCTGTTACGGCCGTCGATCGGCGATCCGGCCGGCTTCACCTTGGCGACGTCGCCGGAAATGGCGAAACGCCTCCAGCCCACTGCCACTCCGAGATTGTAGCTGACCGGTGCAAGCGCGCTGACCGGCGAGCCGGAGGTCAGGCCGACTTCCCTAGGAGTGGTTGCGCGAGCGCGAATCGCGACCCGCACCTGCGACGGCCTTGCCTTCGACGCGGCCGGAGTGAATTTGAATTCTCCCAGCTGCGACGAAGCGCGGCCGGAAAACGCAGCGGCAAGCCGCGGATCGGCGGATGCCGGCGTGAATTGCAGGTCGGGGCTGACGCTGAGGGCAATTGCAGGCGGGCGCTTCTGCGAGTCGTTTGCGGCAATCGCGGGCGACAGCAGGCCGGCCGCTGCAAGCGCAGCGGCGAGCTTGGCTGTCCTGAAACGCCCGAGATTCACGCCTGCCAACTCCCTGTTCCGCGGATTACATATAGGCTCGGCAATCTGAAGGTTCCATGACTCGACTCGATTCGCTGCGAGTCTGTTGCACTTCGACAACAACCTGCGCCGTCCAGCCACCGCTTGCGGCCTTGCGCCAGCATCTATAACGCCAACGCAAACGTCACAGTCGAGGATTGCCGATGCCCCGCCTCACAACAAGTGTTGCCGCTCTCGCTCTCGCCGCAATGGTGGTCGCCGGGTGCGCTCGGAACCGCAGCGTGCCGACGCAGCTCGCTCCGTCGACGATGACCACCATCGGAGTGAATGGCTATTTGTGGAAGGCCGCACTCGACACCGTTTCGTTCGCGCCGCTGCTCCAGGCCGACGCAAACAGCGGAGTCATCATCACCGATTGGTACGCCAACCCGAGGTCCCCCGGGGAACGCGTGAAGCTGACCGTCACGATCCTCGACCAGGACCTGCGCGCCGACGCCCTTCGAGTCGCCGCATCGCGGCAGGTGCTTCAGAACGGAACGTGGATCGAGGCGCCGGTGACCGCAGCGACTGTCCAGAAGCTCGAAGACATCATTCTTACCCGTGCCCGTGACATCCGCCGCACCACAGTCACAGGCTAAAACCAGGGCCGTCCTGTGAAGGACTCGGGCCGCTTCGATCCGGCAGTCGCTGACGTCCGGTGGCAACGCCGCTGGGACGACGAGCGCTGCTTCATCGCCGACACGGACAGCGGCAAGCCCAAGACGTACGTGCTGGAGATGTTCCCTTATCCGTCGGGGCGGATCCACATGGGCCACGTCCGCAATTACACGATGGGCGACGTGCTCGCCCGTTACCGGCGAATGCAGGGCTTCGAGGTGCTCCACCCGATGGGCTGGGACGCATTCGGGATGCCGGCGGAGAATGCTGCGATGGAACGCGGAGTCCACCCCGACGGCTGGACCCGGTCGAACATCGCGGCAATGCGCGACCAGCTGAAACGCCTCGGCTTCGCCCTCGACTGGAGCAGGGAGATCGCCACCTGCGACCCCGAATATTACGGGCACGAGCAGGCGCTTTTCCTCGATCTCTACGAAGCGGGCCTGGTCTACCGCAAGGAGAGCGAGGTCAATTGGGACCCAGTCGACATGACGGTGCTCGCCAACGAGCAGGTCATCGACGGCAAGGGTTGGCGTTCCGGCGCCGAGGTCGAGCGCCGCAAGCTGTCGCAATGGTTCCTGAAGATCACCGACTTTGCCGACGAACTCCTCGACGGGCTCGAGGGGCTCGGCGACTGGCCCGAAAAAGTGAAGCTGATGCAGGCGAACTGGATCGGCCGCTCCGACGGGCTGCGATTCCGCTTCGAGATTGCGGGCGAAGGCGCGGAATGCGACTATCCCTGGGTCAAGGCGGCGCTCGCCGCGGCGCCCGAGGTCGAAGTCTTCACCACCCGGCCGGACACGATCTTCGGCGCCAGCTTCGTTGCCATCGCCCCCGACCATCCGTTGGCGCAGGCGGTCGCTTCGGAAAATCCCGACGCCGCCGCCTTCATCGCTGAATCCAAGGCCGGCGGAACGAGCGCGGCGGAGATCGAGACCCAGGAGAAGCGGGGATTCCTGACCGGGCTCCAGGCGGTTCATCCGCTCGAGCCCGACTGGCGGCTGCCGGTGTGGATCGCGAATTTCGTGCTGATGGAATATGGGACCGGCGCCGTGTTCGGCGTTCCCGCTCACGACCAGCGCGACTTCGAGTTCGCGACCAAGTTCGACCTTCCGATCCGGCGCGTGGTCGCCCGTGCCGACCAGGACAAGGACACGCCGATCGGCGACGAGGCCGAGCCCGGCGAGGGCGTGATCGTCAATTCGCGCTTCCTCGACGGACTGTCGGTGGACGAGGCGCAGCAAGCGGTGATCCGCCGCGCCGAGGACGAGGGCTGGGGTACGCGCAAGACCGTTTACCGGCTGCGCGACTGGGGCGTCTCCCGGCAACGCTATTGGGGGACGCCGATCCCGATGATCCACTGCGAGCGGTGCGGCCCGGTCGCGGTTCCGCGCGACCAGTTGCCGGTGCTCCTGCCGGACGACGTCAGCTTCGACATTCCCGGCAACCCGCTCGACCGAAACGAGGCCTGGCGCAACGCGGCTTGCCCGCAATGCGGCGGCGACGCCCGGCGCGAAACCGACACGTTCGACACGTTCGTCGATTCGAGCTGGTACTTCATCCGCTTCGCCAGCCAGCCGATCGACAAGCCGTTCGACAGCAGCGAGGCCGAGCAGTGGCTTCCGGTCGATCAATATATCGGCGGGGTCGAGCATGCGATCCTGCACCTGCTCTACGCGCGCTTCTGGACCCGCGCGCTGAAGCGGATCGGCCGGCTCGACATCGACGAGCCATTCAGTGGGCTGTTCACGCAGGGGATGGTGACGCACGAGACCTTCCGCGGCGCCGATGGCCGCTGGCTCGCCCCCGACGAAGTGCGCAAGGACGACCAGGGCAATCCGATCGACGCCGCCGGGGTGCCGGCGACTCGCGGCCGGGTCGAGAAGATGTCCAAGTCGAAGCGCAACACCGTCGATCCCGAGCCGATCGTCGCCAAGTACGGCGCCGACGCGGTGCGCTGGTTCATGCTTTCCGACAGCCCGCCCGAGCGTGACCTCGAATGGTCGGAAGCGGGAATCGAAGGCGCCGCCCGCTTCGTCCAGCGCGTGTGGCGGCTGGCCAGCGGTTCGGCCGGTGGCGAGGGCGAGGACGCTGCGCTCGCGCGAAGGGTCAACCGGGCTGTGGCCGCAGTCGGCGAGGCCGTCGACTCGCTCCAGTTCAACAAGGCCGTCGCCCAGCTCTACGAGCTGGTGTCGGCAATCGAGAAGGCGCCGCCTTCGTCCGACCGCACGAAGGCCGTTCGAACCCTGGTCAAGCTGGTCGCTCCCATGGCGCCGCACCTAGCGGAGGAATGTTGGGAGTCCCTTGGCGAGGACGGTCTCGTGGTCACCAGCGAGTGGCCGAAGTTCGACCCGGCGCTACTTGTCGAGGACGAAGTGACGCTGGCCGTCCAGATCAACGGCAAGCTGCGCGACACGCTGACGGCTCCGCGCGGTCTCGACCGGGCCGAGGCCGAGGCGCTCGCGCTTGCCTCCGACAAGGTCCAGAGGCAGCTTGCCGGAGCGAGCCCGCGCAAAGTGATTGTGGTCCCCGACAGGTTGGTCAATATCGTCGCGTGATGCGCCTGATCCCAATTGCCGCGGCAGCGCTGGCGCTGTCTGCCTGCGGACTGAGGCCGCTGTACGGCTCGGGGCCCTCGGGCGAGGTTGCGAGCACTCTTCGCCAGGTCAGCGTTGCGCCCATTCCCGGCCGCGACGGCTGGCTCGTTTACAACAAGCTCAAGGAGCGTCTCGGAGAGACCGGGGATGCCCCGGCCGCCTACCGGCTCGAGGTCGAGCTCGACGACGAGATCATCGGCTTCGGGATCCGGGGCGACCGCGCGGTCACGCGCGAGCGGCGGACGCTTCGGGCGCGCTATCGGCTGGTGACGATCGCCAACGGCCAGGTCGTCCTCGACGCCACGGCGGGCTCCGACGCGGGAATCGACGTCGTCAGCTCGGAATATGCGACGATCGCGGCCGAACAGACAGCCGAGGAGCGGCTCGCCGACGCGGTCGCCGACCAGATCACCGCCCGGCTCGCACTCTATGCGACTCGGATGAGCGGGTCGCGGTGAAGACGGCAAGGGGAACACTCGCCCGAGCGCTCGACAAGCCGGATCCCGGCGTCCGCTTCTACCTCTTCTACGGCCGCGACGAGGGACAGTCGCGCGGGCACGCCGAGCGGCTGCTTAAGGGGCTTGGGGCCGAGAGGTTCGATATCCCCGGCCCGGCGCTGAAAGCCGATCCGGCGCTGCTCGCCGACGAAGCGGCGGCGATCGGCCTGTTCGGCGGCAAGCGGGCGCTATGGGTCGAGCCGGCGGGGGACGAAATCGTCGCGGCCGTCGACGCTGTTCTCGAGGCGGCGGGAATCGAAAGCCCGGCGATCGCGATCGGCGGCGCGCTCCGCAAGACATCGCCGCTGGTCAAGCTTGCCGAAAGTCACCCGCTGGCTCTGGCGCATATCTCGTACGAGCTCGATGAGCGCGAGGCGGAACGGCTGGTCGAGGATCTCGCCCGGGACGAGGGACTGCGCCTTGGCGTCGGGATCGCGGCGCGAATTGCGGCGTCGGCGGGCAACGAGCGCGGGATCATCGCCCACGAGCTGGGCAAGATCGCGCTATATGCCGGGGCGACCCCCGAACACCCCAAGCAGATCGACCGCGATATCCTCGACGAGATCGGCGCCGGGGGCGAGAGCGACGGCAGCCGGTTGGGAGACCTGGCGCTTCTCGGAGATCTCGAATCGCTTTCACACGAGCTGGACATTGCTGCTGGCGACACGGAGCCGGTTTCGGTCATTCGGGCGCTGCAGCGGCGGTTGCTGATGCTGGCCCCGATCCGGGCTCGCGTGGATCTCGGAGCGCGGCCTCATGACGCCGTGACGTCAGCAGGCAAGTCCGTGTTTTGGAAGGATAAAGACCGGGTAGCGAAACTGGTGTCGCTGTGGGAATCGAAGGGACTCGCCCGGGTGCTCGAACGCTCCGGCGATCTGGAGCGGCGGCTGATGAGCAAGGATTCGCCACCGCCGTTCGAAGCGCTGGAAGAGGAATTGATCGCGATCGCCAGGACCGCGCGCCGGCGATAACGGGCTAAATCGTCTCGCCGCTGAGGCGCTGGCAGATCATGTCGAGCTGATCGAGGCTCGAGTAGCGCAGGGTCACCGTCCCGCTGCGGCCGTTGTGTGACACTTTCACGCCAAGGCCGAGCATGTCCCCGAGCTGCCGTTCGAGAGCGGCGAGATCGGGGTCCTGCGACTGCCGGCCGTGGCTGGCGGGCGGGCTTGGCGCGCCGTCGGTGGGCCGTGGGCGGGCCTGCTTGGCCAGAAGCTCCGCCTGGCGGACCGAAAGCCCCTTCTCGACGATTTCGCGGGCCAGCGCTTCGGGATCTGGCGCGGTGAGGACCGCCCGCGCATGGCCCATGCTGATATCGCCTTGCAATAGCGATTGCTTCACCGCTTGCGGAAGTTCCAGCAATCTCAAAAGGTTAGCGACGTGGCTCCGAGATTTGTGGACGAGCTTGGCGACACCTTCCTGGGTATGGCCGTAGCGGTCGACGAGCTGTTTGTAGCCCTCGGCTTCCTCGATCGCATTGAGGTCCTGGCGCTGCACATTCTCGATCAGCGCGATTTCTGCCGACGTCGAATCATCGATGTCGCGAACAATCGCCGGGATCGCGTGGAGCCGCGCCTTCTGCGCCGCGCGCCAGCGCCGTTCCCCGGCCACGAGCTGGAAATTGTCGCCGTCGGGCCGAAGCAGGACCGGCTGGAGAACGCCGCGCTCGGCGATCGATTCGGCAAGCTCGGCTATTGCGTCTTCGTCGAAATGGCTCCGGGGCTGCGCGGGATTGGGCCGGATTCGGCCGATCTCGATCTCGCGGACGCCCTGTCCCGCCTGCGCGTTCGAGCCCTCTTCTTTCGATTCCGGCGACGTTGCAGCCTCGTCGAGCAGCGCTGCCAGGCCACGGCCGAGGCCGGAGCTTTTCCTCTCGCTCATGCTGCCTCCGCCGGACGCGGAAGCCGCGCCATAAGCTCCCGGGCAAGGCGAACATAGGCTTCCGAGCCGGGACATTTCAGGTCGTAGATCAGCGCCGGGAGCCCGTGGCTCGGGGCTTCCGACAGACGGACGTTGCGCGGAACCACCGTCTCGAACACCGCTTCGCCCAGGCAGGCCCGGACGTCATCCGACACTTGCTGCGACAAGCGGTTGCGCCGGTCGAACATGGTCAGCGCGACGCCGAGGATCGCGAGCTCCGGATTATAGGCGACTCGGATCCTTTCCACCGTCCGCAAGAGCTGGCTAAGCCCTTCCAGCGCGAAGAATTCCGACTGCAACGGGACCAGCAGGTGGCGCGCCGCGACAAGGCCGTTGACCGTCAGCAAGCCCAGCGAGGGAGGACAATCGATCAGGCAGATGTCCCAGCGACCGTGCGGCGCAGCGCCGAGGGCCTTGTCGAGGCGGCGGGCGCGGTCTTCCAGCCCGACCAGCTCCACTTCAGCGCCCGACAGGTCGACCGTCGCCGGCAGAAGCTCCAGCCGCGGAACCCGGGTGGCGACGATGCTGGCTTCGACGCTGGCCGAGCCGATCAGCACGTCGTAGCTAGAGCGCTCCCGCTTGGAAGGGGGTACACCGAGGCCGGTGGAGGCATTCCCCTGCGGATCGAGGTCGATCAGCAGCACCTTCCACCCGATCGCCGCAAGCGCGGTGGCGAGATTGATCGCGGTGGTCGTCTTGCCGACTCCGCCCTTCTGGTTCGCGATCGCGACGCGAATCATCGCCCACCCTTCGCCTTGACGTTCCGAAGCACCAGGATCTCGGATTCGGGATCGGTGCAGCTCGGCACTCTCTGCGCCTCACAGTGCCACCTTCTCCGCGCCGCGGCCAGTTCGGATTCGGCGCTTCGGCCCTTCGGAAGCACCCACTGCGTATTTTTTGTGGACAGATGCGTGGATATCTCCAGCAGCTTGTCGACATTCGCGACTGCTCGGGCGGCTATGACATCGAACCGGCCGCCGGCTCGTTCGGCCTTCGTCGCGACGACTGCGACACGCGTTGAAAGGCCAAGCGCGGCGATCGTCTGGCCGAGGAACTCGGCGCGAAGCCGTCGCGGTTCGATCAGCGTCACGGGCCCGGTAACAAGCGCCGCGATAACGATCCCGGGGAGCCCGGCACCCGATCCGATGTCGGCCCACGACGAACCCGGTCTCGGCTCCAATGCAGCAAGCTGAGCCGAGTCCAAAATATGCCGCCGCCAGGCGTCCCCGAGCGTCGATTCGGCGACCAGGTTCTGGCGCTTCGATTCGCCCCTGAGACAGTCGAGATAATGGTCGAGCAGCGCCACTGTTTCACGTGAAACAGGCCGGCCGATAACCCGCGCCAGCTCGTCGATCATGCCGCAGCGCGGGTCGCGGCGACGTGAAGTGCCGACAGCGCTGCCGGCGTGATTCCCGGCACGCGGGAAGCCTGGTCCAGCGTTTCCGGGCGTGCTGTGGACAATCGCTCCACCATTTCGCCGGAAAGACCGGGCACGGAGGCATAATCCACCGAATCTCCGAGAATGATTCGCGAGTCGCGCGTGACCGCCTCCCACTCCCGAGCCTGCCTTGCGAGATAAGGAGCATAAAGGGCGTCGGCGCGGCCTTCGGCTGTCTCGGCCCAGCCGGTCGATGAGCGCGCTTCGAAATGATCCTCGATCTGTCGGCGCCGCTGCTCGGAAACACAATCGGCAGCAAGTGCGGCCTGACCGAGCCGAGTCGTCGCATTGTCGGCTCGCAATGACAGACGATGCTCGGCCCGTGCCGTCATCATCCGATACGGCTCGGTAACGCCTTGCAGCGTCAGGTCGTCGATCATCACGCCGATGTAGGAAGTGCGACGGTCGAAGCGGACGGCCTCCAGCTCAAGCGCGCGCGCGGCGGCGTTGACGCCGGCGGCTATGCCTTGGGCAGCGGCCTCCTCGTAGCCGGTGGTGCCGTTGATCTGGCCGGCAAGAAACAGGCTGCCGATTTCGCGCACCTCCAGCGTGGTCGAAAGCCGCCGCGGGTCGACGAACTCATATTCGACGGCATATCCGGGGCGAGCGATATCGACCCGCTCCAGGCCCGCCATCGACCGAACGAACGCCAGCTGCACGTCTTCCGGGAGCGACGTCGAAATGCCGTTGGGGTAGACCAGCGGGTCCGCGAGACCCTCGGGCTCGATAAAAACCTGGTGGCCGTCGCGGCCGCCGAATCGCTTCACCTTGTCTTCGATCGACGGACAGTAGCGCGGACCGCGCCCGGCGATCGCTCCCGCGAACAAGGGCGAGCGACCGAGATTGGCCTCAATGATCTCGTGCGTTCGGTCGCAGGTGCGGGCGATCGCGCAATGCAGTTGCGGGCGAGCCACTGCGTCGTCCAGCGCCGACATGGTCCAGCGCTCGTCGTCGCTGGG
>DATAKH010000074.1:0-13418 GCA_036261735.1 Sphingomicrobium sp. | reverse complement strand
GTAATAAACGGCGCTGGTTAGGCAATCGAGCGCTCGTGCCCGGGTCGCCGAATCGAGCTTCGCTGTGGAAAAAGCCGGTGCTGGCGGGTTTGGACCAGCCGCGAGCGGGATGTCGTGGTTGACGGCGGCGGCTTCCTCGGGAGCCACGTTGCGGATTAGGAGCGGCGGGGGCGTCGGAGCGGTCTGCTCGGCCTTTGCGGCGGCGATCTCATCGAAGCTTGGGCTCGACCAGGCCGATCCCGCGGCCGCGAGCGACGCGGCGAACGCGATTCCGGCCAGCGCTAGACCTTCGCGACTATGGTCACGCCACAGCGTCAAAGCCCTTTGGCGGGCGAGGAAGAGTGTCGATACGATCATATGGAGGAGTCAGTGATATAGTGGAATAATACGCGCCGTTCAATGAGCGCGACCTGAACGCTCGAACCACTCCAGCCCGTCGGGGCTCGCGAAGGCGTCGAGACGGACATCCCAGGGATCCGCGGGGATATCGTTGGCGAGCCGCTGCATCGGCCAGCCCACTCCGACCAGCCTTGCTCCCGACCGCTTCAGCCTGCCGAGAACGCGGTCGTAGTGGCCCTTGCCTCGCCCCAGCCTGGTGCCGTTCGAATCGACCGCGATGAGGGGCACGAGGACCAGGTCGGGGTCGACCGGCGGCGCCGTCGGCTTCGGCTGCATGATTCCGAACGGTCCCGGCACCCGCGGATCGCCCGCGAGGAAGCGGAACGGCTTGGCGGGATTGTGGAAAGCGGGAATGGCGACGACGGCTCCGACCGAGCGTGCTTCCTCCATCGCCAGCAGCGGGCTGATCTCGCTTCCGAGCGGCGAATATCCGCCGACGACGCGAGCGGACGCACACATGCCGGTGAGATGCTCCGCCAATTGTTGCTCGAGTAGTTGCCGCGCCGCGTCGTCGAGAGAGCGGACGAACGCCTTTCGCGCCTCCAGCGCCGCGGCTCGAAGCGCCTCCTTGGACAGCGGAGGTATGGAAGGTGACGGGACCACCATGGCCGTTTGCCGGAAATCCTCTGACGCCACAAACGTCAGGTGGGAACCATGTGCACCGGACCAGGGCCCGGACAGGGACAGTCCCCTAGGATATTTAATCGCCTCAGGGATTTTCGTGGCTTCGTACCGGGCAGTACCCGTCGCTGGCTATTTAGGTGGCCGGAGCGTGCGACTCAAGGGAGGAGGCAAGCGATTCGAGGCGCTGCGCGAGCTGCTCGGCGCGGTTCACCAGCTCCGGATCGGGCGCGGGCGTAGCGGTCCCGGGCCGTTCGTCAAGCAGTTGGTCGGCAAGCAGGAGCCCGGCGAATAGCAGCTGGCGCGCTTCCGAAAGGGTTCCGAGACCGGCGAGAGCTTCGCGGCTCTTCGCGTCTATCAGGCGCCCGGCGGCGCGAAGGCTTTCCTCTTCGCCGTCCCTGCAGGCGACCTTGTACGGCCGCCCGGCAATGATGAGGTCGACTTCGGCCATTATCGGGACGCCTCGCGGATCAGCTGGTCGAGCTCGGCGACGGCATCGCGGACCTTGGCACGAAGCTCGTCGTCGCGTCCGCTCGCCGGTTTGTGCTCGGAAAGGGCACGCTCAACCCGGCCGAGCGCTCGCTCGGCGCGATCCAGTGCGGCAGACAGGCCCCCGTCGTCCATGGCTTCACGGCCTACGCAAAGTGCTGCAGCGCCGCAAGCATTGACGCCCAACGGCTCAGCCAGCAAAGGAGCCGCGAACGGCCCGGCGAGTCCGCCGCGCGGCCAAGCCCCTTACGGAGTTCGGATGCAGCCGACCCAACGCCGACTTGCCAACGCCATTCGCGCCCTAGCGATGGATTCGGTGGAGGCCGCCAACAGCGGCCATCCCGGAATGCCGATGGGAATGGCGGACGCTGCGACCGCGCTGTTCACGCGCTATTTGAAATTCGATCCGGCCGATCCGAACTGGCCCGACCGCGACCGCTTCGTGCTGTCTGCCGGTCACGGATCGATGCTGATTTACGCGTTGCTTTATCTCACCGGCTACGCCCGTCCCACGCTCGACGATATCAGGAACTTCCGCCAGCTCGGTTCGCCCTGCGCCGGTCACCCGGAGAATTTCGAGCTTCCGGGCGTCGAGGTCACCACCGGCCCGCTCGGACAGGGGCTTGCGATGGCGGTCGGAATGGCGATCGCGGAGCGCCACCTCAACGCCACCTATGGCGACGAATTGGTCGATCATCGCACTTATGTCCTCGCCGGCGACGGTGACTTGATGGAGGGCGTCAATCACGAGGCGGTCGGGCTAGCGGGGCACCTCAAGCTGGGACGGCTGATCGTGCTGTGGGACGACAACCGGATCACGATCGACGGTTCGACCGAGCTGTCGCGCAACGAGGATGTCGTCGCACGCTACGAGGCGTCCGGCTGGCACACAGTCGAGTGTGATGGTCTCGACAGCGGCAAGGTCTCCAAGGCGCTCGACGCGGCCATCGCCGATTCCCGGCCCTCGCTCATCCGTTGCAAGACGATCATCGGCTACGGCGCTCCCAACAAGCAGGGCACCGCCGCAACCCACGGCGCGGCGCTCGGCGCCGACGAGGTTGCGGCCGCGCGCAAGGAGCTAGGCTGGGACTCGCCGCCGTTCGAAATCCCCGAAGACGTGCTGACCGCATGGCGAGAGACGGGCAAGCGCGGCGGAGCCGATCACCGCGAGTGGGTCGAGCGGCTGGCCGCAAGCGGCAAGCGCGACGAATTGTTCGCCCGACTTTCCGGCAAGTCCGATGAGGCGTGGCTAAAGCCCTACCTCGACTCGCTGGTGGCTAACCCACCGAAGGTTGCGACCCGCAAGGCGTCGGAAATGGCTCTCGAGGCGATCAACTCCGTCGTCACCTCCACAATCGGCGGATCGGCTGACCTGACCGGCTCGAACAATACGAAAACCAAGGCGCTCGAGGCGCTTACGGCCGACAATTACGGCGGCCGCTACATCTATTACGGGATCCGCGAGTTCGGGATGGCCGCGGCGATGAACGGGATGGCGCTTCACGGCGGAGTGATCCCGTACGGCGGCACCTTCCTGGTCTTCACCGATTATGCCCGTCCCGCGATCCGCCTGTCGGCTCTTCAAAAGGCAAAGGTCATTTACGTGATGACCCACGATTCGATTGGCCTCGGGGAGGACGGCCCGACGCACCAGCCGATCGAGCATCTGCAGAGCCTGCGTGCGATGCCGGGTCTTGAAGTCTACCGTCCCGCGGACGCGATCGAGACAGCCGAATGCTGGGCGCTGGCGCTTGCGAGCGACGGCCCCAGTGTCCTCGCTCTCACCAGGCAGAACGTGCCTCCAATCCGAACGGAGGCTTCGGGCGAGAATCTTTGTGCCCGAGGTGCCTATCGAGTGAAGTCGGCCGGCGCGGAGCGAAAAGTAATCTTCGTCGCCACCGGATCGGAAGTCGAAATCGCGCTGGGCGCAGCGGAACTGCTCGAGGCGCAGGGCATCGGCGCCGACGTGGTGTCGATGCCGTGCACCGAACGCTTCGACTCCCAGCCTGACAGTTATCGCGAGGACATCCTCCCCGATGTCTCGAACCGTGAGATCCTTCGAGTCTCGGTCGAGGCAGGGACTACCTTCGGGTGGGAGCGGTACACCGGTCTCCACGGCCTGCGCATCGGCATCGACCGCTTCGGCGTCTCCTCGCCTGCGAAGGACGCTTACGAATTCTTCGGCCTGACTCCCGATGCGGTCGCCGCCCGCGTCACCGACTTCATGAAAACAAGAGGAATCCAATGACGAAAGTTGCAATCAACGGCTTCGGCCGCATCGGCCGCCTGGTCGCCCGCGCCATCCTCGAGCGCCCGGACAGCGGGCTGGAGCTGGTTGCGATCAACGACCTTGCCGACGCCAAGTCGAACGCCTGGCTGTTCAAGCGCGACAGCGTCCACGGCGCCTTCCCCGGCGAGGTGACGACCGACGGCAACAATATCATCGTCAACGGCAAGACAATCCACGTGACCGCCGAACGCGATCCCGCCAAGCTTCCGCACAAGGCGAATGGCGTCGACATCGCGCTCGAATGCACCGGATTTTTCACCGACAGAGCGGGCGGCGAAAAGCATCTCGAAGCCGGAGCGAAGCGGGTGCTGATCTCGGCACCAGCCAAGGGCGCCGACCTGACGGTCGTTTACGGAGTCAATGACGACAAGCTGACCGCTGAGCACAAGATCGTCTCGAACGCGTCGTGCACGACCAACTGCCTCGCTCCGGTCGCCAAGGTCCTCAACGATACGATCGGCATCGAGCGCGGACTGATGACGACGATCCACGCCTACACCAACGACCAGAAGATCCTCGACCAGATCCATCCCGACCTTCGCCGCGCCAGGGCGGCGGGGATGTCGATGATCCCGACCACGACCGGCGCTGCCCGCGCCGTCGGCGAAGTGCTCCCGGAACTGAAGGGGAAGCTCGACGGGTCGGCGGTCAGGGTCCCGGTCCCGGACGGAAGCATCATCGACCTCACCTTCACACCGAAGCGCGACACCAGCGTCGAGGAAGTGAACGGCGCGCTCAAGGCAGCCGCGGAGAGCGGCCGCTTGAAGGGCATCCTCGTCTATTCGGACGAGCCGCTGGTCTCGATCGACATCGTCCACACTCCGCAAAGCTCGACCGTCGACAGCCTTGAAACGGCGGTTCTCGAAGGCAAGCTCGTGCGGGTCGTCAGCTGGTACGACAATGAATGGGGCTTCTCGAACCGGATGGTCGACACTGCCGCGGCAATGGCCAAGCTCGGCTGACAATGCCGGCGTTCAAGACCCTTGACGACCTGCCGGAGGATTTGACCGGCAAGCGCGTGCTCGTCCGAGTCGACCTGAACGTCCCAATGGACGGCGCGACGGTCACGGACGACACCCGGCTTCGCGCGATTTTGCCGACGGTGCTCGACCTCAGCGATCGCGGCGCCATCGTCCTGCTGCTGTCGCATTTCGGCCGTCCGAAGGGCCAGGCCCGGCCCGACATGTCGACCGCGCAACTTGTCATGCCGATGTCGCGCCTCAGCGGGCGCTCCGTCAGGTTCATCGAGGACTGCCAGGGGCCGGAAGCACAGCGCGGGATCGCGACCATGCTGCCGGGCAATATCGGGATTCTCGAAAATACGCGTTTCCATCCCGGCGAGACTGAAAACGATCCCGAGCTCGCGAAGGGAATGGCAGAGCTTGCCGACTATTACGTCAACGACGCTTTTTCGGCCGCGCATCGCGCCCACGCCTCCACGGAGGGTGTCGCGCATCTGCTGCCGAGCTTCGCGGGGCGTGCGATGGAGGCGGAGCTAAAAGCGTTGGAGAAGGCCCTGGGCGAGCCGGAGCGGCCTGTCGCCGCGATCGTCGGCGGCGCCAAGATCTCGACCAAGCTCGCCGTGCTCGGGCACCTCGTCGGCAAGGTCGACCATTTGATCATCGGCGGGGGAATGGCCAACACCTTCCTCGCTGCTCGCGATATCGACGTCGGCAAGTCGCTCGCCGAGCACGACCTCGCTTCGGAGGCGAACGCGATCCTCGCCAAGGCCGAAGAAGCGGGATGCACGGTCCACTTGCCGTACGACGTCGTCGTGGCGAAGGAGTTGGCGCCCAATCCGCCGTCGCTTCGCACCTGCAACGTCCACGAGATCGCAAGCGACGAGATGATTCTCGACGTTGCGCCTGCTTCGGTCGAGGCGCTGTCGGACGTTCTTAAGACATGCCGGACGCTGGTCTGGAATGGGCCGCTCGGAGCTTTCGAGGTGCCGCCTTTCGAGCAGGCGACCGTGGCTCTGGCTCGCACCGCGGCGGCGTTGACCCAGGAGGGTAGCCTCGTTTCGGTCGCCGGAGGCGGCGACACCGTGGCCGCGCTCAACGTTGCCGGGGTAACGGAGGACTTCACGTTCGTGTCGACCGCGGGCGGGGCATTTCTCGAATGGATGGAAGGGCGTACGCTTCCCGGCGTTGCGGCCCTCCAGGACAAGCAAGGGTAGGATGATGGCTCAGAATCAGGACATGCTGGCAAAGGTCAGGGACGGCAACGGCTTCATCGCCGCGCTCGACCAGAGCGGGGGCTCGACTCCCAAGGCGCTCAAGGGCTTCGGCTACAATGGCGACGAATGGTCGAACGACGACGAGATGTTCGACCTCGTCCATCGGATGCGGGTTCGGATCATCACCGCGCAGCCGTTCAACGGAGACAAGATCCTTGGCGCCATCCTGTTCGAGAAAACGATGGACGGCCAGGCCGAGGGCCGGCCGGTGCCGGAATATCTATGGAGCCGTGGGGTCGTACCTTTCCTCAAGATCGACAAGGGCCTCGAAGAGGAAAAGGACGGGGTGCAGCTGATGAAGCCGAACCCCGGCCTGGGCGCGCTCCTCGAGCGGGCTGTCGCAAAGGGCGTGTTCGGAACCAAGATGCGCTCGGTGATCAACGAGCCGGACCCGCTTGGAATTGCCAACGTCGTTCGCCAGCAGTTTGAGGTCGCCGAGCAGATCCTGCGTTATGGGCTGGTCCCGATCATCGAGCCCGAAGTGAACATCAAGAGCGCCGACCGCACCAAATCGGAAATGATGCTTTTGCACGAGTTGCAAAAGGGGCTCGATGCCCTTCCCGCGGACCAGCAGGTAATGCTGAAGCTTTCGATTCCCGCGGAACCGGGCCTATTCGATCCGCTGGTCAGGCACCCGCGCGTTCTCCGTGTAGTCGCTTTGTCCGGCGGCTTCTCGCGCGACAAAGCCTGCCGCGAGCTGGCGAAGAACGACGGCATGGTGGCGAGCTTCTCGCGCGCCTTGCTCGAAGGCCTCCGCCACGACATGAGCGACGAGGAGTTCAACCGCACGCTCGGCGCGTCGATCGACCAGATCTACGAGGCGTCGACCGCGAAGGTGGCCGCCTGACCTTGGACGAGGTCAGCCGCGATTTCGCCGATGCCTTTGCTCCTGCAGAGCGCGGCGATTGCAGGCTCTACCTGATCAGCCCGCAGGACGTCGGAGGAAGTTTCCCAGACCGGCTGAAGGCGGCGCTCGAGCCCGGGCTTGCGGCTGCGTTCCAGCTGCGCGTGAAGGCCATTGAGGAGCATGATCTCGCCAGGCTTGCAGAGCCGCTGCAGGCCATCTGCGCCGAGGCCGAAGTCGCCTTCATCGTCAACGACAGCATTTCACTCGCGAAGCGCCTGGGCGCCGACGGAGTCCACCTCGGCCAGAGCGACGGCGACATCCGCGAAGCGCGGCTTGAGCTGGGGCCGTCAGCGCAGGTCGGCCGCACCTGCCACGACAGCCGTCACCTGGCGATGGAGGCCGGTGAAGCCGGCGCGGACTATGTCGCGTTCGGCGCCTTCTACCCAACGACGACAAAGCCCAGCGACTACCGCCCGGACCCGTCAATCCTGGCCTGGTGGTCGCGCCTATTCGAGATTCCCTGCGTCGCTATCGGCGGGATCACCGCCGACAACGCCAAGCCGCTGGTTGAAGCCGGCGCCGATTTTCTCGCCGTCTGCCAGGCCGTTTGGAGCAAAGACGATCCGGGGGCAGCCGTAACCGCGTTCGCTGAGATCCTCGGCGTTAGCTGAAGTTCCGTTCGCGGTACCACTTGGTGACGATATATTTGACGCCTTCCTCGACCGGCCGCCCGGCGTGCGCGGTCCAGGGGTTCGGGCTGCCGTCGAGCGCCATGTTGTTCCAGACGAGAATTCGCCCGGCCTTCGGTTCGACAGCAAGGTCGAGGTAGCGAAAGCCCGTCGCGCCGCCCTTGCCGGGCTCGTTCAGGTAAATCATGGCCGTCCAGGTCCGCTGGCCGCCGTGCGGCTCGTATTCGGCCCAATAGGGCTGGTCGACGTAGAAGAAGTCGGCGTGCTCCTTGAACTCCTGCCCGATCTCATAGCGCTGGCCTTGCAGCGGCTCGCCCCACGAGCGGTCGATCCCCAGCAGGTCGGCGATCCGGGTTTCGATCTCAGCCACGACGGGATCGTAGACGTCGAGATTGCAGCTGTGGCTGGTCCGGACGCCTTCGTATTTCTCCTTTTCGTAGAGCGGCGAGGGATAGATTCCGGCGTCGATCTTTTCGAAAAGCGCGCGGCACTCGGCAGGGCTGAGGAACTCCTCCTGGACGTAGAGCTGCACCTGCCGTTCCGGTGAGGCGCCAAGCCGCCACATCCGCGGCGTCGAATCCAGCTTCTCACCGACCGAGCGGCCGATCTCTGCCCGGAGCTCACTTCCCTGGGTCGCGAACGGCGCGTTGGGCGGGTCGTAATAGACCGGCTGCTGGGGCTCCGTGGCCATTGCCCGACTCTGCTGCACTTCGAGGGTTTTGCCAATCGACGATTGGTGAACCCGGCCTCGCCCGGCCTGATTCGTGCCGGCGCGGAAACTACCGTGCCCTCCATCGTTCCACAGCGGCAACGGACCGAACGGGAGGAGGAGCTACGAGTGCCGCCAAGCGATGGTCGAACTAGGTCGGAGAGGGCAGGACGTGTTCTCGCTGTCGTGTCGACTGCGGTAATCAGCGTCATCCTCACCAGCGCGTTCTGGATATTCACCTTCAACATCTTCAGCGCCCCGCACGAGCTGCAACCCGCCGGCAAGGTCACCGAGCTCGAAACTCCCGGCGAGCCCGATGTCGCGATCGCCGAAGGATTGGTGGTTGGGCCTGCCGGCCTCGCCATCCCGGTCTCGGGCGTCAAGCCGGGGCAGCTGTCGGACACCTTCACTCAATCGCGCGCGGGCGGACGCGCTCACGACGCGATCGACATCATGGCTTCTGAGGGCACTCCTGTCCTCTCGGCGACACCGGGAACGGTCGAAAAGCTGTTCTTCAGCGACGGCGGCGGGGGAAACACCATCTACGTCCGCTCCGACGACGGCCGGTGGATGTATTATTACGCCCACCTCCAGCGCTACGCTCCGGGACTCGCGGAAGGGCAGCGCGTTCGGCAGGGGCAAATAATCGGCCGCGTCGGGCACAGCGGAAACGCCAGCGCCGCCGGACCGCACCTGCACTTCGCAATCAATCGGATGGAGCCCGGGCAGAAGTGGTACGACGGCGAACCGATCAATCCCTATCCGCTCCTTGCCGGGAAACAGGTCAGCGGCTAGAGCCCGCGCCGACCTTCCAATCCACTATGAACAGGCTTGTCGCATGAAGATCAGCGGCGTGGACATCCGTCCCGGCAACATCATCGAATATGAAGGCGGCATCTGGCGCGCGGTGAAGATCCAGCACACGCAGCCGGGGAAGGGCGGCGCCTACATGCAGGTCGAGATGAAGAACCTGATGGACGGCCGCAAGACCAACGTCCGCTTCCGCAGCGCCGAGACAGTGGAGCGGGTTCGCCTCGACACCAAGGACTTCCAGTACCTCTATCACGACGGCGACATGCTCGTGTTCATGGACAAGGACACATACGAGCAGGTTTCGCTTCCCCAGGACCTGATCGGAGAGGCCGCGGCGTTCCTGCAGGACGGAATGGACGTGAAGCTCGACATGTACGAGGAGCGGCCGATCTCGGTCGAGATGCCGAGTCAGGTCGAGGCGACGATCGTCGAGGCCGACGCAGTGGTGAAGGGCCAGACGGCATCGTCCAGCTACAAGCCCGCGATCCTCGACAATGGCGTCCGGGTGATGGTGCCGCCGCACATCAGCAGCGGGACCCGGATAGTCGTTGACCCGTACACGCAGGAATATGTGAAGCGGGCGGATTAGGCCCGAGCATGGTTTCCCACTCCGGCCTCATCACCGTCATGCAGCGCGCCGTCCTCAAGGCGGCGCCGCGGCTGAGGCGTGACTTCGGCGAGGTCGAGCAGCTGCAGGTCAGCCGCAAGGGGCCGGCGGATTTCGTCTCTATGGCGGACAAGCGCGCCGAGCAGACGATCGTCGACGAGCTTCGCAACGCCCGCCCGGATTGGGGACTGCTGGTCGAGGAAGCGGGCGAGATCGAGGGAAATCCCGACAAGCCGCGCTGGATCGTCGACCCTCTCGATGGCACCATCAACTTCCTCCACGGGATTCCCCACTTCGCAATCTCCATCGCCGTCGAGGAAAAGCGCCCCGACGGCAGGGGAGAGATCACCCAGGCGATGGTCCACCAGCCGCTGACCGACGAGAGCTTCTGGGCGGAGAGGGGCAGGGGCGCCTGGCTCCAAGACCGCCGCCTTCGGGTGTCGGCTCGGCGAGACCTCACCGAAACCGTCATCGGCACCGGAATACCGCACTGCGGCCGGGGCGATTCCGCCAACTGGTCGAAAATCTATGCCGCTGTTGGCCCCGAGGTCTCCGGCGTTCGCCGCTTCGGCTCGGCGGCGCTCGACCTCGCCTGGGTCGCGGCGGGACGAATGGACGGATTCTGGGAAGACGACCTCGACATTTGGGACACGGCCGCCGGAGTTCTCCTGGTCAAGGAAGCGGGCGGCTTCGTCACAGATTATCGCGGCTCCGACCGTTCGTTCGAGCGCCGCGAATATGTGGCCGCCTCGGGCGCCATTCACAGCAAGCTTCAAAAGCTCGTCGCGGGGGCGCTGAGAAGCTGACCCAGACGGTTGCGAGCCGCAACCCGCTGTCCTAAAGCGCGCCCGAGTTTCGAGCCCCTGGAGTCCCCCCTTGGCAAGCGTTGCCTTCGGCTACCTGCCCATTCTGCTTTTCCTGCTGGTCGCCGCCGGCCTGTCGTTCGCGTTCGTCGTACTGCCGATGATCGTGGCGCGCTTCACCGGCGCCCACCAGCCCTATCCGCAGAAACTTTCCGAGTACGAATGCGGCTTCCCCGCCTTCGAGGACAGCCGCTCCCAGTTCGACGTCCGCTTCTACCTGATCGCGATCCTGTTCATCGTATTCGACCTCGAGGCGGCGTTCCTGTTCCCCTGGGCGGTGTCGCTTGGAGTAACCCAGTTCGTCGGCTGGGCGGCAATGATGATCTTCCTCGCCGAGCTCGGCTTCGGCCTTGCTTATGCGTGGAAGAAAGGGGCGCTCGAATGGGAGTGATGCTCCGTCCGGGCGAGGACCCGCAGCCCACCGAAGAGGAAATCGCGCGCGCCGCAGGCCTGACCCCCGGCGACGTCGACATGAAGCTGTTCGAGGAAATGCGGACCGAGCTCGACAGCAAGGGCTTCCTCGTCACCTCGACCGAGGACCTGTTCACCTGGGCGCGCACCGGCTCCTTGTGGTGGATGACGTTCGGCCTCGCTTGCTGCGCGGTCGAAATGATCCATGTGAACATGCCGCGCTATGACCTTGAAAGGTTCGGGGTCGCGCCGCGCGCAAGCCCGCGCCAGTCGGACGTGATGATCGTCGCCGGCACCCTGTGCAACAAGATGGCCGCGCCGCTTCGCCGGGTCTACGACCAGATGAGCGAGCCGCGCTACGTGATCTCGATGGGAAGCTGCGCCAACGGCGGCGGCTATTATCACTACAGCTATTCGGTCGTCCGCGGCTGCGACCGAATCGTCCCCGTCGACATCTACGTGCCCGGCTGCCCGCCGACCGCCGAGGCGCTCCTCTACGGAATCCTCCAGCTCCAGCGGAAAATCCGTCGCGAAGGGACGATCGAGCGGTGAGCGAAACTTCGCACCAGTTCCGGGCCCACGCGCCGGTCCTGCTCGTCCGCGATGTCGTCGCTGCGCACGCCTATTTCGCCGACAAGCTCGGTTTCCGTTCGCCGAGGATGTGGGGCGACCCGCCGACCTTCTGCATTGCCCAGCGCGACGGCTTGGAAGTGATGCTCAACCAGGTCGGGCGCGACGACGAATTCCGCCCCAACGGCGATTATGACGGCCGCTGCGACGTCTATTTCTGGGTGAATGACGCCGACGCGCTTTGCGAGGAATATCGGGGCACCGGCGCGGACATCGTCTGCGAGCCCGAGAACCAGCCTTATGGAATGCGCGAATTCTGGGTGCGTGATCCCGACGGCCACATCCTTATCTTCGGCCACGACACGAGTGGGACCGCCAACTGATGGCCGCGAAGTTCGCCACTCACGTCCCGCGAATGGCTTCCGACGAAGGGGTCATCGAGGCCGCACGCACCGCGATCGGCGACGCAATCCTCAACGTCCGCGAATGGTGCAACGAGATCACGCTGATCGTCCGCCGCGACAGCATCGTCGAAGTTCTTAGGGCGCTGCGCGACACGCCGGGACTCGAGTACCAGCAGCTGATGGAGATCGCCGGGGTCGACTATCCCGACCAGGCGGAGCGCTTCGAGGTCGATTATCACCTGCTGTCGCTGACGAAGAATCGGCGAATCCGGGTCCGCCTCACCACCGACGAGGCCACCCCGGTTCCGAGCGTCGTTTCGCTGTGGCCGGTCGCCGGATGGCTCGAGCGCGAGGTGTACGACATGTACGGAGTCGTCTTCGCCGGAAATCCCGACCTCAGGCGGATCCTCACCGATTACGGCTTCGAGGGCTTTCCGCAGCGTAAGGACTTCCCGCTGACCGGCCATGTCGAGCTTCGCTATTCCGAGGCCGAGAAGCGCGTCGTCTACGAACCGGTCGACCTTCCGCAGGACTTCCGGGCATTCGATTTCCTGATGCCGTGGCAGGGGCCGGAATACCGCCTGCCCGGCGACGAGAAGGCGATGCCTGAAGAAGCCGGAGCGCCGTCACCGGCGCCTCCGCCGACCGGCGGTTCCAAGGTCAATCCGCCGACCTCAGCGAAGACCCCGAAGACGACCGACAAACCTTCCGACACGGGGGCCGGCAAGCCTGCCGACAAGAAGGCGACGGCCCAGGCTCGCAAGTCGGGGAAGGCCAAGGCCGAGAGCCAGGTCGACAAGGACGACAGCAACATCCCTGAGCCGCACCCGAAGAGCCGCAACCGCCGCCGTCCGACGGGGGCCGCCTGATGGGCGAGACTCGCACCGTGGAAATGAGTGTCGGGGCCGCGGGCGCCGACCAGGTCGCCGCCGGTTCCCAAACCGCCGAGGGCGCGATCGAGGATTCGATCCAAAACTACACGATCAACTTCGGCCCGCAGCATCCGGCCGCTCATGGAGTGCTACGCCTCATTCTCGAGCTTGACGGCGAGATCGTCGAGCGAGTCGATCCGCATGTCGGGCTGCTCCACCGCGGCACCGAGAAGCTGATCGAGTACAAGACCTACCAGCAGGCGCTGCCGTACTTCGACCGCCTCGATTACTGCTCGCCGATGTGCATGGAGCACAGCTTCGTGCTCGCCATCGAGAAGCTGATGGGGCTCGAGATCCCGCCCCGCGCCCAGTACATCCGGACGCTAATGGCGGAACTCACCCGCATCTCCAACCATATGCTCAACCTCGGCGCCCACATCATGGATGTCGGCGCAATGACCCCGAACCTGTGGCTGTTCGAGGTCCGCGAGGACACGCTGCAATTCTACGAGCGCGCGTCGGGTGCCAGGATGCACGCCAATTATTTCCGCGTCGGCGGAGTCCGCGAGGATTTGCCGGAGAAGCTGTTCGCCGACAT
>DATAKH010000066.1:0-2667 GCA_036261735.1 Sphingomicrobium sp. | reverse complement strand
GCGATGTTCGTCGACGGCCGCTATACGCTGCAGGTCCGGAGCCAGGTCGACGGCAAGCACTGGAGCTACCAGTCTGTTCCGGAAACCAGCATCGCCGAATGGCTCAAGAAGCATGCGCCGAAGGGCGCGCGGATCGGCTATGACCCGTGGCTCCACACCCGCGACTGGGTGAAGAAGGCGAAGGAATCGCTCGCCGGCCGCGGCGCCGAGCTGGTGGCGGTCGGCGAAAACCCGATCGACAAGATCTGGCGCGAGCGGCCCGAGCCGTCGAAAGCGCATCTCGTCGTCCAGCCCGACGAATATGCCGGTAAGGGCGCGGCCGCGAAGCGCACCGAAATCGCCGAGTGGCTGGAGAAGCAGGACGCCGACGCCGCGGTGCTCTCGGCGCTCGATTCAATCGCCTGGGCCTTCAACGTGCGCGGCCAGGACGTCACTCACACGCCCGTCGCGCTGGCTTATGCGATCGTCAACAAGGATGGCACCGCCGACCTGTTCGTCGCGGGCGAGAAGGTCGGGCCGGATGTCCGCCAGCATCTCGGCAACGGCGTGCGGCTCCATGAGCGGCACGAGTTCGAAGGCGCGCTGTCGAGGCTCGGCGGCAAGGCCGTCGCCGTCGATCCCGAACGCGCGGTTGCGGCCATCTTCGACGCGCTCGACAAGGCCGGTGCCAAAGTCCTTCCGCTACGCGACCCGACGGTGCTTCCCAAGGCGCTCAAGAACCCGGTCGAGATGGCCGGGCAGAAGGCGGCCCAGGTTCGCGACGGAGCAGTGATCGCCCGCTTCCTCCGCTGGATCGACGAAGAGGCGCCGTCAGGCGAGGTCGACGAGCTCAAGGCTTCCGACCGGCTAGAGGCGCTTCGGCGCGAGAATCCCGAGCTTCGCGACCTGTCGTTCGATTCCATCTCCGGCGCGGGGCCGAACGGGGCCATCATCCACTACCGTTCCAGCGAGAAGACCAACCGCAAGCTCGAAAGCGGCTCGCTCTACCTGATCGATTCGGGCGGCCAGTATGTCGACGGCACTACCGACATCACCCGCACGGTTCCGATCGGCGAGCCGACCGACGAGATGCGCGACCGCTTCACCCGGGTCCTCAAGGGCCATATCGCGCTCGCGACCGCAGTCTTCCCCAAGGGCACGCGCGGGGTCCAGCTCGACAGCTTCGCCCGCCGGCCGCTGTGGGAGGCGGGACTGGATTACGGGCACGGCACCGGCCACGGCGTCGGCAGCTTCCTCGCGGTCCACGAGGGCCCGCAGCGGATCGCTCCCGCGACGAGCGGACAGAGCGGCGGCGACGAACCGCTGGCGGCGGGAATGCTGCTGTCCAACGAGCCGGGCTACTACAAGACCGGCGAGTACGGAATCCGGATCGAGAACCTCGTTTTCGTGGTCGAAAAGCAGATCGAGGGGTCGGAAAAGGAGATGCTCGGTTTCGAGACGGTCACTTTCGCCCCGATCGACCGCCGCCTGATCGTGAAGGAAATGCTGAGCGAAGCCGAGCTCGACTGGCTTAACGCCTATCACCGGCAGGTGGTGGAAAAGATCGGGCCGACGCTGTCAGGCGCCGACCGCGAGTGGCTCGAGGCCGCCTGCGCGGCGATCTAGTCGCGCCTGGTTTTGTCTTCCGGCTTGAGCTTCCGGGCCTGCGCCTTGCGGCGGCGCAGGTTCTCGCGGAGCGCTTCGGCGAGCCGTTCCTCGCGCGACTTGTCCTGCTTGGCCATGCACTTACATTGGGGCGGAGAGGCAAAGAGGGCAAGCGCGGGTTGACAGGCCGGGCGACCGCCCATAGCGCCGCCCCTTCATCGAAAAATGCTGCCGTAGCTCAGTGGTAGAGCGCATCCTTGGTAAGGCTGAGGTCGTGAGTTCAATCCTCACCGGCAGCACCATTTCCACGCACAGGACTGCCGGGGGCAGTCCGAGCATGGAAATCGGCGCACTCGAATGACCGACTCCATCCCCTCCTTCGAGGTCGAGCTCGCGGACAGTGGCGATGGCCTGACCATTGCCGTTCGCGGCGGCGGAATGACGAAAGTCTATGCTCTCGCCGGTCGCGAGCAGGGCGATTTCCTCCAGTTCCATGCGGAGCTCGCGCGGGACTTCGGGACCCGGCCTCCCGAGCAGCCGGTGGCGAAGTCGGCCGACGGCGACGACCCGCCGTGGCGCCCGCTACTGACCGAAAACATCCATCCCAAAATCCTTTCCGGATATGGCGACCCGGCGGTGATCCGCACGCCCCAAGGCTATTATCTGGTCGCCACGTCCAACGACGCGCTCGACGCCTTTCCGCTGCTCCATTCCGACGATCTCGACCAGTGGCTGCACGTCGGCTTCGCCTTCGCCGAGGGAAAAGCGCCGGAGTGGGTCGCCCACGGCCTTCGCCACGGCGATTTCTGGGCTCCGGAAATGGCTCGCGTCGGCGACGAATATTGGCTGGTCTATACGGCGCGCGACCGCTCGCTGGTCCTCAGCATCGGCCTCGCCAGGGCGCCGTCGCCGGAAGGGCCGTGGGCCGATCTCGGGCGGCCGCTGCTGACCGGCGGAGTCATCGACGGGCACCTGTTCGTCGACGACGACGGCGAGCGCTACCTGTTGTGGAAGGAGGACAGGAACGGGATCTGGCCGCGCAAGCTGGCGGCCTTCCTCGCCGAGCGACCGGAGCTGATCGAT
>DATAKH010000063.1:0-5063 GCA_036261735.1 Sphingomicrobium sp. | reverse complement strand
AGTGATGAAGACATCGCAGGGGACCGGCACGAACTCGTGGCATGTCGGGTCTTCGCGGCGCTTGTAGTCACCCGACACGACGATCTTTTCGCCCTTGTGCTCCAGGACGAGTTGCGCGCTTCCGAGCACGTGGCCGGCGGGGACGAAAGTGACGTCGGCCTCTCCTACTCGAACGCTTTCGCCGTAAGCAGCGGGCTGCCCGTTCTGTGTCCCGTAGCGCAACGCCATGATCGCCAGCGTCTCCGGAGTCGCAAGCACCGCACCGTGGCCGCCGCGGGCATGGTCGCCATGGCCGTGCGTGATCAGCGCCCGCTCTTTCGGCTTCGACGGATCGACCCAGGCGTCCGCCGGGCGCACATAAATGCCCTCGGGAAAGACCTCGATCCAGGAACCCAAACGCGCCATTACGAGCTATAGTGATGGCAAGGAGCGCCGGTTCCAACGGCAAGGAGATGAGCGAATGGCCGATTTTTGGTGGTGGGTGATGGACATCGTTCTTCCGGTCGTGCTGCTGATCGCCCTGGTTTGGCTCGTCTTCCTTCGCCGATCGAAGGGCACCGACCGAACGACCTATGAAGGGACGAAGGACGAATATGCAGACGAGGAGAAGCGTCGCCGCGAGGGGACCGACGGCCTCTGACGAGCGCGCGCCTTCCGCCAGTCGTTAACGACTGGTTTGAATCCAAAGGCTGGCGGCCGCGCCGGCACCAGCTGGAAATGCTTGAGGTGGCGAGGCGTGGGCGCCACGCCTTGCTCGTCGCCGCGACCGGGTCCGGAAAGACCCTGGCGGGCTTCCTCCCATCGATCTGCGACCTGATCGAGGCCCCGGCCGACACGCTCCACACGCTATACGTGTCGCCGCTCAAGGCGCTCGGCGTCGACGTCCAGCGCAACCTCCTCGGACCGATATCCGAAATGGGACTCGACATCCGGGTCGAGACCCGCAGCGGCGACACGCCGTCCGACCGCAAGGCTCGCCAGCGGGTGCGGCCGCCGCAAATCCTGCTGACGACGCCCGAATCGCTGAGCCTCCTGCTCAGCTATCCCGAGAGCGCGACCCTCTTCGCCAACCTGAAGACGGTCGTCGTCGACGAGCTCCACGCCTTTGCCCGCGAGAAACGCGGCGACCTGCTGGCGCTGTCGATCGCACGGCTTCAGGCGCTCAGTCCCGGCCTCCGCCGAGTCGGCCTGTCGGCGACGATCGCGGACCCCGATGCTTACCGGTCCTGGCTTGCACCGGGCGCCGATGAAGCGCGAGTCGACCTGGTCATCGGCGATCCCGGAGCCGAGCCGGAGCTGTCGATCCTGATCCCCGAGAACCGGATTCCCTGGTCGGGCCACTCCGGCCGCCACGCCGCGCGCGAGGTGATGGAGCTGATCGAGCGCCACAACACCACCCTCGTCTTCTGCAATACCCGGAGCCTCGCCGAGCTGATCTTCCAGGACCTTTGGGCGGTGAACGACGAGGCGCTTCCGATCGGGATCCATCACGGGAGTCTCGCCCAGGAAGCGCGCCGAAAGGTCGAAGCGGCAATGGCCTCGGGCAGGCTCCGCGGACTGGTCGCCACCGCCAGCCTCGACCTCGGAATCGACTGGGGCGACATCGACCTCGTCATCCAGATGGGGGCGCCCAAGGGCAGCTCGCGCCTCCTCCAGCGGATCGGCCGTGCCAACCACCGGCTCGACGAGCCTTCGCTGGGCATGATCGTTCCCGGCAACCGCTTCGAGTATCTGGAGGCGCGGGCCGCGCTCGACGCCATCGACGATGGCGAGCTCGATCCGGAAAGCTTCCGCCCCGGCACGCTCGACGTGCTCGCCCAGCACATCCTGGGAGTGGCCTGCGCCGAACGATTCGATCCCGGGCAATTGCTTGCCGAAATCCGTTCGGCAGCCCCCTACGCCGATTTGAATCCCGACACGTTCGAGGAGGTGCTCGGTTTCATCGCTACCGGCGGCTATGCGCTCAAGGCCTACGACCGCTTCCGGCGTTTGGTCCGCGATCCCGATGGGCGCTGGCGGCTGGCCAAGCCGGCGATCGCCCAGCAGCACCGGCTAAACGCCGGCGTTATAGTCGAGCAGCCGTTGCTCACGGTCCGCTTCCGCAACGGCCGCAAGCTCGGAACGATCGAGGAGGGCTATGCCTCGACGCTGGCGCCGGGCGACCATTTCTATTTCTCCGGTCTCAGCCTCGAGGTCGAGCAGTTCAAGGACACCGACATCATCGTCCATGCGTCGAAGAAGCCGGCGCGGATCGTCACTTACGGCGGCCAGCGGATGAGCATGTCGACTCACCTCGCCAACCGCGTCCGCCACATGCTCGCCGACCGCAACGACTGGCGCCGCTTCCCCGACGACGTTCGCGACTGGCTGGAGGTGCAGGACCGGCGCTCGCGAATTCCCGAGCCCAACGAGCTTCTCGTCGAGACCTTCGAGCACGAGAAGCTCCATTATATGGTCGCCTACAGCTTCGAGGGCTGGAACGCGCATCAGTCGCTGGGCATGCTGATCACCCGCCGAATGGAAAGCGCCGGGCTCAAGCCGACCGGCTTCGTCGCCAACGACTACGGCCTCGCCTGCTACGGGCTGGAGCCGGTCCGCGATCCGAAAGCCTTGTTCTCGCCCGACATCCTCGAGCGCGAGTTCGTCGACTGGGTGGAGAACAGCTATTTGCTCAAGACCGCCTTCCGCGAAGTTGCGGTGATCGGCGGGCTCGTCGAGCGCCAGCATCCGGGGCGCCGAAAGACCGGCCGCCAGGTCAGCTTCTCCACCGACCTCATCTACGACGTGCTCCGCCGCTACGAGCCGCAGCATTTGCTCCTTCGCGCCGCCTGGGAGGACGCCCGGGCGCGGATGACCGAGCTCGGGCGCCTTGTGCGCCTCGTCGACCGGGCGGCGGCGACGATGGTCCATGTCGAGGCTGACCGCATCACGCCGATGGCGGTGCCGCTGATGGTCATCGTCGGCCGCGAAGCGCTGCCGCCGGGCGCCGAGGCCGACGAAACGCTGCTGGTGCAGGCCGAACAGCTCGCCGATGCCGCAATGGAGCTGTGATTGCGATTGCGGCGCGGCCAATCATCTGCGATTCAAGGACAATGAAAAAGTTGGCTCTCCTCCTCCTGCTGCCGCTGCTCGGCGGCTGCGTCGCAAAGGCCGTGGTCGAAACCGCCGTGACTGCAGCGACTCTGCCGGTGAAGGCGACGTCGCAGGCTGTCGACCTGGTGACCACCAGCCAGTCCGAGGCGGACGAAAAGCGCGGCCGCCAGCTTCGCAAGGCCGACGAACAGCGGGGGCGCGAGCTTCGCCAGATGGCGGCGCGCTGCCAGAAGGGGAAGCCGCTCCCGGGCGACACCTGCACGACGACAGCGCAGCCGAGATAGGTGCGCTATTTCCTCGACACGGAATATAACGGCATTTGCGGAGCGCTGCTCAGCCTTGCCCTGGTCCCTGACGACGGCGAAGAACTCTACATCACGCTGAAGGTCGGAGAGCCGCTGCTCGAATGGGTCGAAACGCATGTCGTCCCCTATCTCGACATGGTCCCGCAACAGCTTTTGTGGCCACGCCTCGCCCGCCGCGACGCCGCGGAGGCCATCGAACGCTATCTGAGCCACGACGAGGAGCCCGTCATCATCGCCGACTGGCCCGAGGACATCGCCCAGTTCTGCAACCTGATGATCACCGGTCCAGGCGACATGATCGAGGTCCGCGACGTGACTTTCCGGCTGCTTCCGCTGAGCAATTTCAGCACCGCGATGAACAGCGAGGTGCCGCACAACGCGCTTCACGACGCGCGCGCTCTTCGCGACCACTATCGGAGCATGGAATAGCATTCTAAAGCTGGGCCCATGGTTCCCCTTTCGTTCGCCGGCGAAACGTTCGTCCCGTCAACAGCCGGCACGCTTTACTGGCCTGGCAAGCAGGCACTCCTCGTCGCCGACCTGCACCTCGAAAAGGCCAGCTGGTTCGCGCGGCTTGGACAGATGCTGCCGCCCTACGATTCGCACGCGACTCTCACCGCGCTTGCGCAGGAAGTGGAGCGAACCGGCGCAAGGCGCCTCTATTGCCTCGGCGACAGTTTCCACGATCGATTCGGCTGCGACCGATTGCCCTCCGCTTCGCGCGAGCTTCTCGAGGCAATGACGGACAGGCTGGAATGGACCTGGATCGTGGGCAACCACGATCCAATGACGCAGCCGCGCCGTCCGGGGGACGGCGTAGGACCGTCATTCGCCGACCATTGCGGCGGCACCATCGTCGAAGAGGCTGAAATTGGCGGGATCCTGCTTCGCCATGAAGCGCGGAGCGACGAGCCGAGACCGGAAATCTCCGGCCATTTCCATCCGAAGCTGCGCGTGAGCGTGAACGGCCGCCGAGTGTCGCGCCGCTGCTTCGTCGCCTCGGAACGGAAAATCATCCTTCCGGCCTTCGGCTCGCTGACCGGCGGCCTCGACGTCCGCCACCCGGAGATCATCCGCGCCGTCAGCGGCAATGCGGTTGCGCTGGTCCCGGTCGCCGACCGCCTGCTCCGCTTTCCGATTGCTGCCTAGGCGGCCTTGAGTTCGATCGCGATCGCGCCGCTCGGGCTGAGCAGTAGCCGCGCCTTCCCGGGGTGCCGCTTGCCGAACGTGGCCGCCTGGAGTTCGTTACGGGCACCGTGCCGGTCGAAACTGTAGCCGAGATCGTCGGCCTGCGCCTTCAACCGGTCGAGGTGTTCTTCTAGGTTGGCGATCCCTTCCTCGGGGTCGAAATCCATCACTTCCTCGAGGTCGCGCTTGGCAGATTCATTCATTGCCGCCACCATCGCTGCCGGGGCTGGCGGAGACAAGCCCATTTGCGCCCTTCGCCCACTCCTTTAAACCCGCGGCCATGAAACGGATGCTTTATCTCGCCGCCGCGATTTCCCTCGCCGCAACCGCAGCCCAGGCCCCGGGCCAGCCGGTCGACGCCCGGACGATGGCGCGGATCGACCGCATCCTGAAGAGCACGCCGCTAATCGACGGGCACAATGATTTGCCGTGGGCTCTCCGCGAAAATCACGAGAGCAGGATCATCGACCTGGCGAG
>DATAKH010000043.1:0-5971 GCA_036261735.1 Sphingomicrobium sp. | reverse complement strand
ATGGCGAGGGCGCGGGATTCATTGCCGCCATCGTCGGCGCTTTCATCATTCTCGGACTTTACCGTCTGATCGTCAGCCGGCGCGCCTGAACGGGCGCAGGCGCACCATTCAGGCAACAGCCATATCGGTATGGCAATTCCCTGATGCAACGATGGTCGACAAGGGAATGACTCGATGAAGACGATTTACGTCGCCGCACTATTCGCCGCCGCTGCGCTCCCGGTCGCACCCGCCGTTGCCCAGCCCACGGCGCAGATCACCCAAGCGATTGCGGGGACAAGGCTCGACGTCAGCGCGAGCGGCGAGGTCTCTCGAGTGCCGGATCTGGCCGTAATCAGCGCCGGGGTTGTGACTCGAGCCGCGACAGCGACTGCCGCACTCAGGGAGAATTCCGATCGGATGGATCGAGTCCTCGCCGCACTGAAGAGCGCCGGCATCGCCGATCGTGACATCCAGACAAGCTCAATCAACCTCAATCCCGAATATCGTTACGTCGAAAACCAGGCGCCGCAGCTGGTCGGCTACACTGCCTCCAACCAGGTGACGGTCCGGTTTCGCGACATCCGCAACAGCGGCAAGGTCCTCGACGCGCTCGTTTCCCAGGGCGCGAACCAGATCAACGGCCCCAACATGACGATCGAGCATCCCGAGACGGCGCTCGACGAAGCTCGAGCCAAGGCCGTTGCTGCCGGCCGGGCCCGTGCCAACCTCTACGCCCGCGCCCTTGGCATGCGGGTCGTTCGAATCGTGTCGGTCAGCGAAAGCGGCGGCTCCTATCCGGTTCCGCCGCCGATGCCTTACGCGGAGCGCGCGGTCATGGCGGGCGATGCTGCAACGAAGATCGTGCCCGGCGAGCAGAAGCTGCAGGTCAACCTGTCGATGGTTTTCGAGCTGCAGTAATTGCGCGAAGCACGTCCCGGGGAAGTCCGGGCTGAATAACGAAAGGCCGCGCCGGTTCGCCCGGCGCGGCCTCGTTAGTCGAACTTGGCGATGCCCCTAGCGGACCGTGCCTCTACGGATGAGGTTGACGATCGCGAGCAGGATGACCGCACCGAGGAGCGACCACAGGATATTGGTCAGGTCGAGCGGGTTAGAGCTGTTGATATTGCCGCCGCCGAAGATCAGCCCGGCGATGACCGCGCCGATTATTCCGACGACGATATTGAGGATGATGCCTTGCTGGGCGTCAGTTCGCATGATCAGGCTGGCGAGCCAGCCGATGATGCCTCCGACGATAAGCCAAACGATGAAACCCATGAGCGTTCCCCTCCTGTTTGGGACCGCCATGATACTCGGCGGCCTGGAGCACCTAAAGACGCCTGATGCGCCCTTGTTGTTCCGGATTGGAAAGGGTCTGTCCAGCCTTGCGGCGCCGAAAGAGCGGGTAATCCACCGAAATCACCGGTTCCGCACGCCTCACGAAAGGCGGACGCTGAGGATCAGTAGCGTTGCTGGCGCTCGTAGACGTCGCGATAGTGCTTTATTCGGGTAACCCGCAATCCCGGCATTCCGCTACGGTCGACCGCGCGCTGCCAGCTGGTGAATTCCTCGAGGCTCAACGAATAGCGCTCACACGCCTCGTCGACGGTCAGCAGGCCGCCAGCGACCGCCGCAACGACTTCCGCCTTTCGGCGCACCACCCACCGGTTGGTGTTGGGCGGCGGCAACGAGTCGAGCGTCAACGGCTCACCGAGGGGGCCGATGACTTGTGCGGGGCGAATTTTCTGGTTCTCGAGCATTCCCGTCAAACCTGCTTCGTAAAATTGCGATGTGCCTGTCTTAAGACCGCCGCGTTGAAGATATTGTCAAAACCGCTGGTTAATTCGTCGCTCACTTTTGCTTGTTCGCCTTCAACCATGACTCGTCGCTCGCGAACGCGCCCCCAAGGACTGACAATGCCTCGCGCCAGCCTTCGCTCGCTGAGAGGTAACAACGCACCGCGCCTTTCCGTCGGCTGGCCTTCGAATCGCTATCGCTGGCAAGCGCGGCCAGGATCTCCGCGGCATCGACCGGTTCGTCACCCTCTTCACCGATTTTTCCTTCGATTCGCGACACGGCACCCCCTGAACTGCCTTCGTCCCGAAGCGGACTAGCAGTGAGGAGTGAACTTCGCGTAAAGAGCCGCCCCACAACGACAAATGATTGTTAACTTCGGCCTCGACCGCCCCAAGGGCTCGCGGATCGTCGTCGCCATGTCCGGCGGCGTCGACAGCTCCGTCACGGCCGCGCTCGCCGCGCGGACGGGTGCCGAGGTCATCGGAGTGACTCTCCAGCTTTACGACCACGGCGAGGCGGTAAAGCGCACCGGCTCCTGCTGCGCGGGCCAGGACATTTACGACGCCAAGCAAGTCGCCGACCGGCTCGGGATCGCCCATTACGTCCTCGATTACGAAAGCCGCTTCCGAGAGGGCGTGATCGACAAGTTCGCCGATGAATATGCGCATGGGCGGACGCCGATCCCCTGTGCCTTGTGCAACCAGGGGGTGAAGTTCACCGACCTGATCGCTTTTGCCGGAGAGCTCGGCGCCGACTGCCTGGCCACCGGCCATTATGTGCGCAGGGTCGCTAACGGCAACCGAGTAGAGCTGCATAAGGGCGCTGATCCGAAGCGCGACCAGAGCTATTTCCTCTACGGCACGACGTCCGAACAGCTCCGCTTCCTGCGCTTCCCGCTGGGCGACCTGCCGAAGCCCGAGGTCCGCCGAATTGCGATCGACACCGGCCTGTCCGTCGCTTCGAAGCCCGACAGCCAGGATATCTGCTTCGTTCCCGACGGCGATTACGCTTCGCTGGTGAAGCGGCTTCGGCCCGAAACGCAAGCACCCGGCGACATCGTCGATCTGGGCGGACGGGTGCTTGGGGAGCATCGCGGAGTCGTTCACTTCACGGTCGGCCAACGCAGGGGGATCGAGATCGGCGGAAGCGCCGAGCCGCTCTACGTGGTCCGGATCGAGCCCGAGACCCGCCGCCTCGTCGTCGGGCCGCGCAGCGCCCTGGCGATCGAGCGAATTCGTGTCGAGGATTTGAGCTGGATCGGCGAGGACCAGAATTCCGTGACCGTGAAGGTGCGCTCGCTGGCACCGGCCGTGCCGGCGCAGATCGAGGGCCGCTGGGTTCGCTTCGAGCGCCCCGAATATGGGGTCGCGCCCGGGCAGGCCGCCGTTTTCTACGACGGCTCGCGGGTGCTCGGCGGCGGCTGGATTGCCGAGACGGTCGCAGCGGACACCCGCCTTTCCCGTGCCGCCGCCGCTTAGCTCGGGAATCCTGCTGTTTCGCCGGACAAGCGCCGAAACCGAAGTTCTGCTCATCCATCCCGGCGGACCGTTCTGGACGAACCGCGATTCCGGCGCCTGGATGATCCCGAAAGGCCGCGTCGATCCCGGCGAAAGTCCCGCCGCTGCCGCGGCCCGCGAGTTCGCCGAAGAGCTGGGCACCCCGCTCGCATCGGCGCCCTTCCCTCTGTGCCGGGTGCGGCAGTCAGGGGGCAAGATTGTCGAGGCTTTCGGCGCTGAGGGGGATTTCGATCCATCCACCCTAAACAGCATGGAATTCGAAATGGAATGGCCGCCGCGAAGCGGCTCCATGAAGCGTTTCCCGGAATGCGACCGAGCGCGGTGGATGACGATTGCGGAGGCGCGCCGGATGATGCTTCCGAGCCAGTTGCCGATGCTCGATGCGCTCGAGAGCTGGCTTAGAGCTGGAAGTTCCCGGTGATGACCGTGACGCAGTGGCCGCCCAGGATCACCCGCTGGCCGGCTTCGCGGCAATAGAGGGTTCCACCGCGCTCGCTGGCCTGGAAAGCGGTGAACTCGTGGCGGCCCAGGCGCTTGGCCCAGAAGGGGACCAGCGCCGCGTGGGCGGCCCCAGTGACCGGGTCCTCGTCGATTCCGTGATAAGCGGCGAAGACTCGGCTTGCGACGTCGTGCTCGTCGCCGGGCGCGGTCACGATCACAAGCCGGTCGAACTCTCTCAGCGCCGCGAAATCCGGCCGCACCGCTCGAACCTCCTCCTCGGAGGAGAGGAGCACGATCGCGCTATTGTTGCCGCCCTCGCTGGCGAAGGCCTCGCCGGAAACCCCAAGCGCTTCCTTCACGCCAGGCAGGTCGGCCGGCTGGGAAGGATAAGCGGGCAGATCGAGCTTCAGCAGCTCATCTTCGCGGCTGACCGTCAACACGCCGGAGCGGGTGGAGAAGCGGATTCGCTCGCCGGTGATCAGGATGTGCCCGGAAGCCAGAGTGGCGTGACCGCACAGGTCCACTTCGGTCGTCGGGGTAAACCAGCGCAGGTCATAGTCTGCAGAGTCAGCCGCGGACGGGACCGCGAATGCGGTTTCGCTGAGATTGTTCTCGGCCGCGATGCGCTGCATCAGGGTATCGTCGAGCCAGGCGTCCAGCGGCATGACCGCCGCGGGATTGCCGGTCAGCGGAGCGTCCGCGAAGGCATCGACCTGGAAGAAGGGCAGTGTCGTCATTCCGGTTGCTCCGCAATGTGGGCCGGAAGCACCCCCTCGCGGTCGGTGTGCCCTTCCGGATCGAGGTGGATCAGGATCTCGGTCGCCGGAAACTGTTTTTCGAGCTCCTGCTCGATCCGGTCCATCCGGTCGTGCGCTTCCTTCACCGTCCAGTCGGCGGGCACCCAGACGTGGAACTGAACGAAATTGTGCGTCCCGCTTGTCCGAGTCCGCAGATCGTGCAGGCCCTCGAGTTCCGGGAACTTGCGAGCCGCCTCGAGGAATCGCTCGCGCATCTGGTCCGGCCACTCGCGATCCATCAATTGCGCGAGCGCGTTGCTGGACGACATCCAGGCACCGCGCGCAAGCCACAAGGCGATGAGCAGCCCGAAGACCGCGTCGGCGCCGACGACTCCCGCATATTGGTCGAGGACAAGTGCGACGATCACCGAGGCATTGAGCATCAGGTCGGAAGCGTAGTGCAGCCGGTCGGTGGAGATCGCGACGGAACCGGTGCGCCTGACAACGTACTGCTGGTAGGCGAGCAGTGCGACGGTGAAGCCGATGGCTACCAGCGACACGCCGATCCCAAGCTCCGCATCCGCCGTTTCAGCCCCCTCCAAAAGCCGCTGGACCGAGCGAAATCCGATGAACAGCGCCGAGATGGAGATGATGACGACCTGTGCCAGCGCCGCCAGTGCCTCGGCCTTTCCGTGGCCGAAGCGGTGCTGATAGTCCGCAGGCTGGGCGGCGACACGCACTCCAAGCAAAACGACGAGGCTGGCGACCAGGTCGAGCGTGCTGTCGGTAAGCGAGCCGAGCATTGCCATCGACGATGTCTGCAGCGCAGCCCAGCTTTTCAACCCGATCAGCAGCACGGCCATGGAAATGCTTGCGAGCGCCGCTCGAGACGTCAGGGACGAACGATCGTCACCATGGGCATGGCCGTGGCCGTGCGGGTGCGCTCCGCTCACGGGTAGAGCAGTCCTTCGGACCAGCCGTCCGCGGATAGCGTGAACAGCCGCCGCTCGTGCAGACGGTGCTCGCGCGCGGTCCAGAATTCGATCGCCTCGGGGACGACCCGGAACCCCGACCAGTCGCTCGGGCGCGGGACCGCCATTCCGTCGAACTTCTGCTTCATCTCCGCGTAGCGGGCCTCGAAAGCTTCGCGATTGGCCAACGGCCGCGATTGCTTCGATGCCCAGGCGCCGATCTGCGAGTCGCGGGGCCGGGTCGCGAAATAAGCGTCTGCCTCCTCCGGCTCGACCTGGTGCGCGACTCCCTCGATCCGCACCTGCCGGCACAGCGATTTCCAATGGAACAGCAAGGCGACATTGCGATTGGCGGCGATCTCTTCGCCCTTGCGGCTGCCGTAGTGGGTGTAGAAGGTGAATCCCTCCGGCCCATGAGCCTTCAAGAGCACCATCCGCGCTGACGGCCGGCCGTCCGGATTGGCGGTTGCCAAGGCCATCGCTTCCGCCTCGTTCGGCTCGCTCGCCCGCGCTTCGGCGAACCAATCGT
>DATAKH010000035.1:0-11471 GCA_036261735.1 Sphingomicrobium sp. | reverse complement strand
GGCGCCTGCTGGTCGCCCGGCCCCTGACGGATGAAGCCGCCGGGGCCGACCGAGCGATACTGCATCTGGTCGCCGCCTGTCCGCTGCTGCCGCGCAGGCTCGGAGCCGGGGATGGGCGGCGCCGGATCGGCCTTCGGCTTTGCCGCGGCCGGCTTGTGAGCGGGGGCAGGTTGCGCTTTTTTCGCCGTTTTTGCGGGTGCCGGTTCCTTTTCCTCGCCCGGCTTCACCGGCGACGGACGCGCTTCGAGCCCGAGCCGGTGCGCCTTGCCGATGACCGCATTGCGGCTCACTCCGCCGAGCTTGTCGGCGATTTCGCTGGCGGTGGCGCCGTCGTGCCACATTTGCTTGAGTTGCTCGATTCGCTCTTCAGTCCATGACATTCGAATTCACTCCGGGTCTTTCAAAATTCCAGGGCCGCCTTGCCGCCCACGACGCCAGCCGATAGGCGCCTTAAGCGTGATCGACCGGCCTGCCAGTCCCCAATCCTCGCCTTGGCTCGTCAGCATGCCGGGAGAGCCGGTGCTGAGCGGAGTCAATTGGGGAGGGCTCAAGACCCTCTATATCAAGGAGGTGCGCCGGTTCTTCAAGGTGCAGCTGCAGACGGTCTGGGGACCGGCGCTGACGACCTTGCTGTATCTCGCGATCTTCACCATCGCACTCGGGCGCGGCGGGAGGACGGTGATGGGAGTCCATTTCGCCGATTTCCTCGCTCCGGGCCTGATCGTCATGGCGATGCTCCAGAACGCCTTCGCCAATGCCAGCTTCTCGCTGCTGGTGGGCAAGATCCAGGGCAATATCGTCGATTATTTGATGCCGCCGCTGTCCACCGGCGAGCTGATGGCGGGCCTGGTCGGGGCGGCGGTGACCCGCGCCTTCTTCGTCGGCTTCGCGGTGTGGCTAGCAATGGCGCTGTGGCCGGGGGTTTCGGTATCAGTTGCGCATCCCCTCGCTGCCTTCTGGTTCGCGCTGATGGCCGCGCTGATGCTGTCCTTCCTCGGCCTCATCACCTCGCTATGGGCGGAGAAGTTCGACCATGCAGCGGCGGTGACGAATTTCATCATTGCACCCCTGTCGCTGCTCTCGGGCACCTTTTATTCGGTCGATGCGCTGGCGCCGGCGTTCCAGGCGATCAGCCACGCTAACCCCTTCTTCTACGTGATCTCCGGCTTCCGCTACGGCTTCCTGGGAGTGAGCGATTCGCCGATCCTCGTCGGCGCGGCGGGCCTGCTGGTGCTGAACGTGGCGCTGTGGGGGACGTGCTACGGGCTCCTGAGGAGCGGGTGGAAGATCAAGGCTTAGGCGGTGCCGGAAGCGCCAGCATTTCCTGACGTAAAAGCCCGAACCCAAGCAAGGGCTGCTCACTCTTTGCTTATCGTTCACTTTCCAATTTGTGATAAGCGTGGGACGCAGGGGAGGGGCTGATGAAGCGGGTATTGTTCGCAATTGCTGCGGTCGCGCTGAATTCCTGTAATATCGAGACAGGTGCCGAGCCGCGCACGGCAACGACCATCGACGGAAGCATCCAACTTGCGGTGATTGAAGCGCAAGAGGTCACGCGACCCCAGGTTCAGTTCCCCGGGACTCGTCATAATCCGCGGCTACTCAGCGGAAAATTCACGATTCGATCGCCCGCGCCCGGTGAGAGACTCTTTTCAACCAACGGCTCGGGCGGTGCATGTCTCATCGCGCGCGTACCGCAAGATCCGAAAGCCTGCACGCTGGACACGGAATGCGATCTGGTCGTCAGGCGTCGCGGCCTTGTGGGACGGACGACCTGGCACGGCTATTGTCTAAAGGGCGGGGGAGGACCTTCAGGGACTTGTTGGGTCAAGCCCTCTGACGATTATTGCCTAAAGGGTCCTCACGTCCAAACGGGCCAGCATACGCTTCCCGTCGTCGATACCACAGAGGTCTATCAGTACCTGACGGGGTCGCCCGCAGCCTCTCCTGTTCGCCCCGTAGATTGGATGGTTTATGCCTGTCTCAACGGAGTGTTCTCGAGCGGAAAGCCACCTTGCGCGAGACAGCAATGGGAATCGGACTACAATGAGGCGCTTAAGCTGACCGCTCGGGGACCAGTCCGGCCAATCCGGTAAATGGCTTTTGCCGGAGTGTCCCTAAGGGACGACCGCTAGGGAGCCAATAGAGCTGTCTTAACTTCAGGCCCGGCTGACACAGGGACTCGTCGCGCCTTTGCCGTTGGAGCCCCATTTGCGGAAGCCCGACGAGTCGACGTGGAAGCGGCGGCCCGAATAGAATCCGAGGCCGGTGTCGTAGGCGCGGCCGTTGCGGGCGTGGGCGGAGCAGACCGACCGGATCATGTCGGCTCGGGCGACCGCCGCGTTCACCGGCGTCAGGTCGAGCGCGAAGAATTCGCGGTGGGCGCTCTTGGGCGCTCCGTTCGAGCAGGCGTTGAGGCCAGCGTTGCGATAGGCGGATAGCGCCTCGACTTCGCCGACCGCGGGTTCGACGTTGTCGCGGACGAACTGCAGCGTCTTGACGATATGGTCCCACTTGTCGGCGGGCGGAGCCTCGAACGGCTCGGCACCGCAACCCTTCCAAGACGAAGAGGTGCGGACCAGCTGCCAAAGCGGGATGACACTGTCGACGCCCTTGGCGGCAAGGTGCGCGCGAAAGCCGGCGAGGCTCGCGCGATTGGCGGGCGAGCGGCGGATCCAGTCGCGAAAGTCCTGGGCAGTCTGGCCCGGCGCAAGGCCGGAGCCGTGATCGTGCGCCGGCTCGAGCCCCATCGCGGCCTCGAACGCGGGTGGCTTGGGCGCGGCCGGGGCGACCGCCGGAACGATCTTCGGAGCGGGCGTGGTGACCGCCTGGCTCGCGACCGACGCCGTAACGACGCCGGCGCTTGCCGCAGGCACGAGGAGGACCGTTGCCGCCAGCGCGGCTGTGCGAAGAAATGTAAGCATTTCAGTAAGATAGCTTAAATATTTTGAATTTTCAACCTTGACTCCGTGCGAATCGGGGGCGGTCGGGAACAAACTTCGAGTTAGCGAAGCGCGCTTGGAGCCGCCTGCGGAGCGGCACGACCATGCGTTGAGCGGGCGTAAGGTGAACGGGACATTACGGGTGGTAAACAAGTTGAACGGCGGCTGTCAGCGGCGTTCAGCGCTGGAACAAGCCGGGTGCCCTAAAAGCTAATGCATCAACCGCTCGAAAGGAGAGCAACGATGCGTACCATTTTGATTTCTCTTGCTGCCGCTGCTTCGGCTCTCGTCGTCGCCGCGCCGGCTTCCGCCCAGGCCTGGAGCATTTCCGTGCAGAGCCACGGCAACCTCGGCCCGGCATACGGCGCGCCAGCCTATGGCGCCCCCTACGGCTATGCCTACGGGTACAACCAGGGTGCCCACCAGTGGGCTCGCCAGCTCCAGCAGGTCCGCATGCAGATGCATGCCCTCGACCGTGCCGGCCGGCTGACCCGCGCCGAAGAGCGCGACCTTCGCCGGGACATCAACTCGGCCGAGCGTGCGCTTCGCAACGTCTCGCGCCGCGGGGTTTCCGCCTACGAGGCGCGGGTAATGAACCAGCGGATCGCTCGGCTTCACTACGAGCTGCGCCGATATTCGGACCGCGACTATCGCCGCGGGTACGGCTACCGCCGCTAAGCCTGAGCGATCAGGACAAAAGGGCGCGCCCGGGACGACCGGGCGCGCCTTTATTTTTGGCCTGCCGTGGCTATAGCGACGCCTACACCCAAGACCGCCCAGTCCACAGGAGAAGTCGCCGATGGCCATCACGCCGCTCATGCCCGTTTACGCACGCTGCGAGGTGCGGCCGGTCAAGGGGGAGGGGGTCTATCTGTACGGCGAGAACGGCGAGAAATATCTCGACTTCGCCTCGGGTATCGCGGTCAACCTGCTCGGCCACGGCCACCCGCATTTGACCAAGGCAATCCAGGAGCAGGCGGCGAAGCTGATGCACGTGTCGAACCTCTACGGGTCGCCGCAGGGGGAGGCGTTCGCGAAGCGGTTGTGCGACCTGACTTTCGCCGACACCGTTTTTTTCACCAATTCGGGCGCCGAAGCCGTCGAATGCGCGATCAAGACTGCGCGCCGCTATCACCATGCCAAGGGCAATCCCGAGAAGCATGACCTGATCACCTTCTCCAATGCCTTCCACGGGCGGACGATGGCGACGATCAGCGCCACCAACCAGGAGAAGCTCCGCGACGGCTTTGCTCCGCTTCTTCCCGGCTTCAAGGTCGTCGAGTTCGACAATCTCGACGCGGCGCTGAACGCCGTCGACGGCAACACCGCCGGCTTCCTGCTTGAGCCGGTCCAGGGCGAGGGCGGGATTCGCCCTGCGAGCAAGGCCTTCATGCAAGGGCTTCGCGAATTCGCCGACGTCAACGATTTGATGCTGGTGCTCGACGAAGTGCAGTGCGGGATGGGCCGCACCGGCACCCTGTTCGCTCACGAGCAGTACGACATCCGGCCCGACATCATGGCCAGCGCCAAGGGCATCGGCGGCGGATTCCCACTGGGCGCCTGCCTCGCCACCGAGCGGGCGGCGAGCGGGATGGTGATCGGCACCCACGGCTCCACCTACGGCGGCAACCCGCTGGCGATGGCGGCCGGGCAGGCGGTGCTCGACGTGGTCGCCAACGAGGAGTTCCTCGCCCACGTCCGCCAGACCGGCGAACGGCTGCGCTCGGCGCTCGAGCAGATGATTCCCAACCACGACGAGCTGTTCGACAGCGTCCGCGGGATGGGGCTGATGCTCGGAATCAAGATGAAGACCGACAGCCGCGCCTTCGTGAACTGGCTTCGCGGGCGCGGGCTGCTGACCGTGGCGGCCGGCGACAATGTGATGCGCGTGCTCCCGCCGCTCGTCATCGAGGAGGAGCATATCCGCGAATTCGTCGACAGGCTTTCAGCAGCCGCCGCCAAGTACGAGGTGCCGGCCGAAGCGGCTTAGGTACTTAGACCCCCATCAGCGACTATTGTCTCGAGTTCACTCAAACAGGATCGTGAGCAGCAGCGAAGAGTCGTCGACTGCCTGCACAGAGTGCTCCTGAGCGCGATCGAGATAAAGCCAATCACCGGACTTAAGCTCGATCGTCTCGTCCGTCTCAAGGAGGACTGTGCCATTGAGGCACTGGATCGTCGCATAGCCTGGAACCGAGTGTCGAGCGATTGACTCGCCGGCGGCCAGAACAAGCTGCGCTGCTTCAAACCTGTCGGTCTTCACGAGTGCAACCGCTCTTCCGTTGCCGTCGGCAAGCCGCGACGGAAGGTGTGCCGGTTCGCCAGGCCCAAGGTGGTGGAGCGCCATCAGCAGCACTCCTGCGCAACAAACTGCGAGAGACGGGCCTCGATATCATCGATCAAGTTGCCGTGGATTGGAGAGAGCTGCCCCTCGGCGGCATCTTCGCCCTCGACCACGCAAACGCAATAAGCCTCGGAAACGGCCTCGGTCGCAATCTTGCGTATATCGGTGCCGCCTGCTGACAGTTTGAAGCGAGCAATCTCGAGGGCTCGAGCTTTCGCGCTGGCGCTGATCGCTTCACCATATTCCATATTCAATTGCCTCCTCGGGCTTGCCGGCGGGCCGATCCGTACCGTCACGGTCAACGTCGGGGATGGCGACCCCGTATGTCTGCGCGCACGAAGGCCAGATTGCCGCCACGTCCAGCGCATCGCACCGTCTTCGTGCTGACCGGCCCAACCGCATTTGACCCTCCATTCGTTGCGATAGATTCGCAATAACAGCGGAAGGGTATGCGACGTATACGGGTGTTCCCCTATGCGGCGCCCAAGCAGCACTCCGCGATCGGCGCTTGGTTGTTCCATTTCGGCCGTGACCCTATTTATCCCGAATGCCGACAATTGAGCTGAACACGGACGTCGCACTTGGCGTAACCATTCCGGCGCGCAACGCCCGCGGGCGTTTTGCGCGAATCGGGCCGGTGCTCGATTCCATCCTCGCCAATCACGGTTATCCGCCGGTCATCGAGCGGCTGCTCGCCGAGGCCCTGACCCTGACGGCGCTGCTCGGGGCGATGCTGAAGGAGCCGGAGGGGCAGGTCACCCTGCAGGCGCAGACCGAGAACGGAGCCGTCGACCTGCTGGTGTGCGATTATCTCGGCGGCGAGCTTCGCGGCTACGTCAAGCACGACCCGGCACGGCTAGCCGAGGCGGGGCCGAACCCCTCGTTGTTCGCACTGTTCGGCAAAGGCTATCTGGCGATTACCTTCGACCATCCCGGAGTCGACGAGCGCTATCAGGGGATCGTTCCGCTCGAAGGCGACAGCCTCGCCCATGCCGCGGAGAGCTTCTTCGCCCAGTCGGAGCAGATCCCGAGCATCGTCCGGCTGGCCGCCGAAAAGCGCGACGAGGGCTGGAGCGCCGGCGGCCTGCTGTTCCAGCACCTGCCCGAAGGCGAGGAGGGGCGTGACCGGCTGCACACCCGGCTCGACCATCCCGACTGGCCGCACGTCGCCATCCTCGCCGGGTCGGTAAAGGCGGAGGAGCTGACCGATCCCGGGCTGACTCTCGACGACCTAACCTGGCGCCTGTTCCACGACGAGGCCGAGGTGCGGACCATGGAGCCGCTGCCGCTTCGCAAGGGCTGCCGCTGCGACCCGCAATATGTGCGCTCGGTGATCGCTCGCTTCCCGGCCGAGGAACGGGCGGCGATGGTCGGCGAGGACGGGATGATCCGGGTCGATTGCGCCTTCTGCTCCACAAGCTTCCCGATCGCTCTCGAAGACGTTTCCTGAATCCCGTTTTTCGTCAACGAATTCGTGCTATTAGGGGCTTCGTGAAGAGGCTCGCAAGATTCGCCGGAGTCGTTGGCGCGGGCGCTGCGCTTGCCGCCGCCGGCCCGTCCGCTTTGAGCCGGGCCGAAGGCGGGCTGTGGGAGATTGCGCGCGGCAAATCCGATCCGGTTCAGGTCTGCATCGCCAACCCTGCGATGTTCGCCCAGTTCGAGCACCGCAAGGCCAAGTGCAGCCGCAGCGTGATTCGCGACGACGGCACCCGCGCGACCGTCCATTATACCTGCGCCGGCGGCGGCTTCGGGCAAAGTGACGTGACGATGCTGACCCCCCGCTCGCTGCGCGTCGAAACGCAGGGAATTTCGGACGGAGCGCCGTTCAAATACAAGCTTCAGGCACACCGCGTGGGCGATTGTCCCGCTCATTAAGCGGGCGTTTAACCATCTTCGAATAGAAGGGACGAGTGCCGGATTCGGCACGCTTTCCTCCCGATCGGGCCGAGGCCCGATTAACTGGGCCGCCCTTCCAAGCGACGGGCGGCCCTTCTTTTGCTGGGGCGAAGGACGTAGAGGGCGCGCGATGCTGTACCTGGTCATCAAGGCGGCCATCTCCGGCCTGATCGTCGCTGTCGCGTCAGAGGTCGCGCGGCGGTACCCCGGCTGGGGCGGGCTCATCGTATCGCTGCCTCTGACCTCGCTGCTGGCGATGATCTGGCTGTGGCGCGACACCGGCGATCCCGAGCGCATCGCCGGCCTTTCGATCGGGGCGTTCTGGTTCATCCTTCCTTCGCTTCCGATGTTCGCGGTGCTCCCGTTGCTGCTCCGGACCGGGCTCGGCTTCTGGGCCGCGCTCGCGCTGGCGCTCGCGGGAACCTTGGCGCTCTATGCAGTGATGTTCTGGGCGGCGCCAAGGCTGGGGCTCAAGCTGTAATGGCCAAGGCCGTCGTACTGCTGTCGGGCGGACTCGATTCGATGGTGACCGCCGCAATCGCGCGCGAGCGCGGCTATTCGCTGCTCGCGCTGACGGTGCAATACGGCCAGCGCCATTCAATCGAGCTGGAAGCTGCAGCGAACATCGCCCGGTCGTTGGGGGCGGAGCGCCACATCGTCCTTCCGCTCGACCTGCGGCAGTTCGGCGGGTCGGCGCTAACCGACGACATCGCCGTTCCGAAGTCCGGCCCGGGCGACGATATTCCGGTCACCTATGTTCCGGCCCGCAACATCATCTTCCTGTCTTTGTGCCTCGGCCTGGCGGAAGCAGCCGGCGCCCGCGACCTGTTCATCGGCGTCAATGCGATCGACTATTCGGGCTATCCCGACTGCCGTCCGGACTTCATCCGAGCGTTCGAGGCGATGGCCAACCTCGGCACCAAGGCAGGCATCGAAGGCGAGGGGTTCGAAGTGCACACGCCGCTGATCGACCTCAGCAAGGCCGACATCGTGCGCGAGGCGAGCCGGCTCGGCCTCGACGCCGCGATGAGCTGGTCGTGCTACGATCCGACTTCAGAGCTGGAGCATTGCGGCCTGTGCGATTCGTGCAGGCTGCGCGCCGGCGGCTTCGCCGAAGCAGGGCTCCCGGATCCCACCCGCTATGCGGAGCGGCCGGAGCAATGACCTACGCGGTCAAGGAGATGTTCCTGACGCTCCAGGGTGAAGGGGTGCAGGCGGGGAGCAGGGCGGTGTTCCTTCGCTTTGCCGGGTGCAATTTGTGGTCTGGCCGGGAGCAGGACCGGGCAAGCGCGCAATGCAACTTTTGCGACACGGATTTCGTCGGCACCGACGGGCCGGGCGGGGGAAAATTCAAGAGCGCCGATGCGCTGGCCGGCGCGGTCGAGGAGGAATGGGGAGAAGGCTCGGAGAACCGGCTGGTGGTCATCACCGGCGGGGAGCCGATGCTCCAGCTCGACACGGACCTTATTGGCGCCCTCCACGAGCGGGGATTTCGAGTCGCGATTGAAACGAACGGAACCTTGCCTGTCGCCGCGGGGCTCGACTGGGTCTGCGTCAGCCCCAAGGCGGGAACCGAAGTCGTCCAGAAATCGGGCAACGAGCTCAAGCTCGTGTGGCCACAGTCGGGCATTGATCCGGTCGAGCTCGAAAGCTGGGACTTCGACCATTTCCTCGTCCAGCCGATGGACTGTGCAGAGGGCGACCGGGCTGTCGAAGCGGCAATCGCGCTGGCGATGGAGCGGCCGCGATGGCGGCTCACTCTTCAGGCGCACAAGGTGGTTGGCCTCGCCTAGCGGTCGGAGGCGGAGTCGTTTGTCGAGTTTTCAGCTGCAGCGGACGAGTCGTTCGCCGCTTCTTCGTTGAAGGTATAGTTGACGTCGGCCGCCATGTCGGCGGCCTCGCCGGTGGCGGCGTCGATCGCAGTGACATCGTTGACTGCGGTGACTTCGGTAGCGTCGCTTTCCTCGGTCACCGCTGAATTGTTGGTCGGCGCATTCCCTCCGCACGAAGCGAGCGCGAGGGCTCCGAGTGACAGGACTAAGCGCATCGATTGCCTCCAGATCAGCGGCGGGACTATCCCAAAAAAGAGGCTGCCGGGCGAACCCGGCAGCCTCAAGTCCGAACGGCTCCTTGGCGGAGCCGCCGATTACATGTTGGTCGTCGTGTCGGTCGTCGTGTTGGTGTCGACCGCATTCATGTCGACCGTGTTCATGTCGGTCGTCGCATTCATGTCGACGGCGTTCATGTCGGTCGTCATGTCGTTCTCGATGACGAGATTTTCGGCAGTCAGGTTATCGACAGCCATATTGTCGTCAGCGGCGTTGTTGCTGCAGGCAGCAACCGCCAGGGCCGCACCAGCGACCAGGATCAGAGCACGCATTCAAAACTCCCTATTTATTGCGATCTGCAACGGTCGCCCGTTTCGCAAATCGCGCTCAGCATAATCTGAACGGCTCGTCACCATCAAGAGACTTGATATGCATTATCCCAAGTCATTGAGAAAACGGTGAAACGAACCCCTCAAGGCGGCATCAACGCCCGACATGGACGATTCTTTCCCTTGTTTTGCGAGGCTGGTGACGCCGAATTCGCTGATCCCGCAGGGCACGATACCGCCGAAATGCGACAAGTCCGGGTCGACGTTGATCGAAAAGCCGTGGAGCGTGACCCAGCGCTTCACGCGGATTCCGAGCGCCGCGATCTTCGCTTCCTCGGAACCGCTTCCAACCCAGATCCCGATCCGCCCGGGCGCCCGGTGCGACTCCACCCCTAGCTCGGCGAGCGTGGCGATAATCCATCCTTCCAGCGAATGGACCAGCCGCCGAACGTCGCGTCCGCGCTTGTCGAGGTCGAGCATTACGTAACCGACCCGCTGCCCCGGCCCGTGATAGGTGTACCGCCCCCCGCGCCCGGCTTCGTGGACAGGAAAGTCAAGCGGGTTGATCAGCTCGGCCGGATCGGCGCTGGTGCCCGCCGTGAACAGCGGAGGATGCTCCAGCAGCCAGACGCATTCGCCGGCCTCGCCGGAGCGAATCGCCGCTGCACGCTGCTCCATGAAGGCGAGCGCCTCGTAATACGGCACGAGCCCTTCGCTCGTCCGCCACTCGACGCCGTTGATCGATTCCATGCGCAGGCAGATGGCGTGGCAAGCGCCCGCGGGCAAGATTGCATGCCTGCCGCAAGCCCCGCATAAAGGCCGGAGAGCACAGGGGGACCGGATGGCTGCACTTTCGATTTCGAAGGCCTGGGAAGAAACGAAATCCAGGATTGCCGTGGACGGCAAGCTGATGATCACGGTGGCTGCCGCCCTGATTCTCCTGCCGCAGGCAATCGTCACGCTGATGGCCCCACCCGAAATGCTGTCGGGCGAGAGCCCGCCCGGATGGCTGAACCTGGCCGTTTTCGCGGCGGCAATGGTCGGGCTTGTCGGCCAGCTGGCAATAATCCGGCTTGCACTCGGTCCCGCCACGAGCGTCGGCGAGGCGGTGTCCCACGGCGCCAGGCGTTTCCTTCCGGCGCTTGTCGCCCTGCTTCTGCTCGCATTGGCGATCGCAGTTCTCGCTATCCCTCTCGTCATGCTGTTTGCCGGCTCCGAAGGGCTTGAGGCAGCTGCATCGGGTGCGCCCTCGCCGATGGTCGCCACTGCCGCGCTGATTCTTGTCGTCCTTGGAGTCCTGCTTGGAGCCAGGTTGCTGATGGTAATGCCGGTCGCCGCAGCCGAAGAAGGCGGCCCGATCCACGTCCTGCGGCGGAGCTGGTCTCTTGCCGGCGGGCATTATTTCAAGCTCGTCGCGTTCGTGTTGCTGATCCTGGTGGCCGTGCTCGCCATCTCCCTTGCGGTGCAGCTAGGCGGCGGCTCGGTCATCGCGCTGATCTTTGATGTCCGCCCGTTCAGCCCCGGCGCACTGCTCTATGGGCTGCTCTTCGGTGCCGCGCAGGCAGTTTATGGGGTGGGCATCTCCGTGCTTCTGGCGCGGATCTACCTTCAGCTTTCCGGTGGCGAAACGGCGGGCGTTTCAGTCCCCAAAAGCGGTACCTGAGGAGCGGCGTCGCGGGGGAGGATTCCAGTGAGCCGCGGATCGGGAAAGCGCTCGACGGCTCGCTTGTAGGGCACGAATCCGGCGCTTTCATAGGCCGGGAGCGCCGCCGGATGATCGAGCGTGCAGGTGTGGACATGCACGCGCCGGACTCCGTCGCGCCAGGCCAGGCGAAGCGTTTCGCCGAGCAGCCAGCGGCCGTGGCCCCGGCCCGTCAATTCCGGAACCAGCCCGAGGAACGCCAGCTCACAC
>DATAKH010000088.1:0-21623 GCA_036261735.1 Sphingomicrobium sp. | reverse complement strand
GCTTGGTCGCGAGGATGTCGCGCCAACCGTCCGCGACTACATCCAAGGGCTCTAGGCCGCCCTTTCGCGGACAATCGCGGCGAGCCTCCGCCGTTCCTTTTCCGCGGCGTTGAGCTGGGCCTGGGTCTCGCGAAGCTCGATTACGCGGCTGACGATTTTCGCATCCAGCGCCGCTTTGTCGCTGGCTAGGTGCTTCATTGCGTCCGCGCGAGCGAGCTGCCGTGCGACGCAGGCGGCGAGCACTTCGAAATGGCAGGGCTTGCGGATGACTCCATCGGCTCCGGCCTGGAAAGCGCGGACGGTCGCCGCGGGATCCGAGCGGCCGACGATAAGCAGCACCGGAACGTCGCGATGCACGGGATCGTCGCGGACCCTGCGCACGAGCTCGATACCGGTCGTCCCGCGAAGATCGGCGGTGCAAAGCACGAGATCGGCCGGAATCCGGTACATCTCCGCAAGTCCCGACTGAGCGCTGTCCGCGGTCGCGACACGATAACCGAATTCCGCCAGGCGGCGTGCGATGACGCCGAGATAGGAGCGGTTCGAATCGATCACGAGCAGTCGCGGCTGCGCGCCGCCGTTCCGAATTTGGCCAGTCGTTTCCATCGGCCGCGTATCTGAACGAAAATGGTTAACGGCCAGCTAAACCGAAGCCGCGCTTAGGGCGTCAGCTCAACATCCCAGTAGAGGTAGTCGCGCCACGTTTCGTGGAGGTGGTTGGGCGGGAAGCTCCGGCCGTGGTCCTGCAATTGCCAGCTGGTGGGCCGGATCGGCTCGCGCTCGACGTGAAGCCCCGCCTGGCGCGGGGTGCGGCCGCCCTTCTTGAGATTGCAGGGAGCACAGGCGGTGGCGACGTTCTCCCAAGTTGTTCGGCCGCCCTGGGCGCGCGGAACGACATGGTCGAACGTCAGCTCCTTGTTCGACCCGCAATAGACGCAGCGAAATCGGTCGCGGAGGAACAGGTTGAACCGGGTGAAAGCGGGATAGGCGTTGGGCCGCACGAATTGCCGGAGTGCGATGACCGACGGAAGCTTCAGAGCCACCGTCGGGCTGTGCACTTCGCGGTCGTAATGAGCGACGACGTCGACCCGCTCCAGGAACATCGCCTTCACCGCCGTTTGCCATGGCCACAGGCTCAGCGGGAAATAGGACAGAGGCGTGTAGTCGGCATTGAGCACGAGCGCCGGGCAGCTTTCCGGGTGGCGGATCGTCTCGGGGTGATCCATGGCTCGGGCAATGACCTCCTCGTCCTGCCCGCTTCCAACCCCCGGCCCTGTCGCACGCAAGGAGGAGAAGGGTCTCGTCGGGCCCGTCTTCCCTTGTGCCCAGCCGGATGCCATCCCGGCGTGACATGCCTATGACAGCACTTCCAACAACGCCGGGTCAAGTGCGGGTGAGATGCTGACCAGCCGTTTCGCTCCATCTCCGACCGGCAAGTTGCATCTCGGCCACGCTTACAGCGCCGCATTGGCGCATCACGCTGCGCGCGAGGCGAGCGGCGATTTCCTGCTTCGCATCGAAGACCTCGACCAGACGCGAAGCCGTCCCGAGTTCGTCGCCGGCATCGACGAAAACCTTCGCTGGCTCGGGCTCGATCCGGACGCCGAGCCCCTCGTTCAGTCGCAGCGGAGCCAGGTTTATGCGCAGGCTCTCGAGCGGTTAAGGGCCCAGGGGCTGGTCTATGCCTGCTTCTGCACGCGCTCGGACATCGCGGCTGCGCTCAACGCGCCGCATGGACCGGTGGGGCCGCGGTACCCGGGAACATGCAGGAACCTTCCGGACGACCCGGAGCGCCGGGCGACCACCTCGCACAGCTGGCGGCTTGATTCGGCGAAGGCGGTCGCGGCGGTCGGCCTTCCCGGCTGGACGGAATTCGACGGCAAGGGCTTTTGCGCGACTGCCGATGACATCGACGACGAAATTCTGGCCCGAAAGGACGCGCCAGCAAGCTATCACCTGGCGTGCGTCGTCGATGATGCGGCGAGCGGCGTTACCCTGGTCGTCCGCGCCAGCGACCTTCGTTCCTCGACTCCCGTCCAGCGCCTGCTCCAGGCACTGCTCGCGCTGCGCGAGCCAACCTACCTTCATCATCGCCTCGTCGTTCACGAGGACGGCCGCCGCTTGGCCAAGCGGGACCGGGCGCCCACGCTTGCGGCGATGCGGGAGAATGGAGTCGACGGCCGCCGACTTGCGGAACAGCTGGTCGAGGGACGGCTCCCTGCTGGCTTTCAGCTGGCGGATGCCTAAATAGGCGCCATGACGATTGTCCTGCTGGTTCTGCTGGTCGCCGCCATGGCTGCGACCGCCTATGTCCTCGTCCGCGGGGTTGTCACCATGGCTCAGGGCCGCGTTGGATCGAGCGAGCGCCAGCAGCAGTGGATGCGAAAGCGCGTCCTGTTCCAGGCAGTCGCGATTTTCATCGTGATCCTGATCCTTATGCTCGCCGGCGCCGCCGGGCGCTGATGGTCAAGCTCAACAAGATCTACACGCGGACCGGCGACAAAGGCACCGCCGGCCTCGTGGACGGATCGAGAGTGAGCAAGGCAAGCGCGCGGATGGCGGCGATCGGCGACGTCGACGAGGCGAATGCCGCGGTCGGAGCCGCAATCGCACTGCTCAGCGACGATGCCATGTCCGAAGAGCTGCGGCGAATCCAGAACGAGTTGTTCGACCTCGGCGCAGACATCGCCACGCCCGGAGACGTGGAGGGCGCCCTTCGAATCGTCGCCAGCCAGGTGGAGCGGCTCGAGCGCGAAATCGACGGGATGAACGAAGGCCTTGAGCCGCTTCGGAGCTTCATCCTCCCCGGCGGATCGCGAGAAGTCGCCGCCTTGCACCTAGCGCGCACGGTCGTGCGCCGAGCCGAGCGCTCGGCGGTGGCGCTGTCTCAGGCGGAGGATGTGAATTCGGACGCGCTCGCCTATCTTAACCGACTGTCCGACCACCTGTTCGTCGCAGCGCGCCTGGTTGCGGCAAACCAGGGAGGAGACGTGCTTTGGCAACCCGGCGCAACCCGCTAGACAACCGCTTCTCCACGCTCGCGGACCGCTATTCGGCGACGCGCGCCCTGACCACCGATCTTGCGGCACCGCTTTCCGATGCCGACGCGACAATCCAGCCGTTCCCCGACGCCTCGCCGGCGAAATGGCACCTAGCGCACACCAGCTGGTTCTTCGAGACTTTCGTGCTTCGCGCTCAGGTGAAGGGTTATGAGCCGTTCGACGAGCGGTTCGCCTATCTGTTCAACAGCTATTACGAGGGCGAGGGGCCGCGACACCCGCGCCCCAAACGCGGAATGCTGAGCCGCCCTTCGCTGGACGAAATCCGCGATTTTCGCGCTTATGTCGACGAGATCCTCCTCGACTCGCTGCCCTCTTTCGGCCCGGACGAGCTCGAGCTCGTCGAGCTGGGAATCAATCACGAGCAGCAGCATCAGGAGCTTCTGCTCACCGATATCCTCGCGACCTTTTCCGAAAACCCGCTGCAGCCCGCCTATGGAAGGTCAAGCGCCCGCGAGCCGAGCTGCCAAGCCGCGGAAAGGTGGATCGAGGGCCGCACCGGGATCGTCGAGATCGGCGCAACTGGCTCCGGATTTGCCTTCGATCACGAGCGGCCGCGGCACCGCGACCTGCTTCACCCGCACGAGATTGCCGCCGCTCCGGTGACCAATGCCCATTGGGACAAGTTCATTGCAGACCGCGGCTACCGCACCGCGACCTTGTGGCTGTCGGAGGGATGGGAGTGGGTTCAGCGCGAAGCGATCGAGCGGCCGCTCTATTGGGAAAAGGACGGGACCCATTTCACGCTCGCCGGCCCGATCGAACGCGATCCCGACGCGCCGGTGGCGCACATCAGCTATTTCGAGGCCGAGGCTTTCGCCCGCTGGGCAGGCGCCCGGCTCCCGCGCGAAGAAGAGTGGGAAAGCGCGGCGCAATTGGACGACGCGTCGTCTGGCCAGCAGCTCGATCGGGCTGGAGCGGTCGTCCCGCGCTCGAAGAGCGGGTTTTTCGGAAGCGTCTGGGAATGGACCCAAAGCGCGTTCGCGTCCTATTCGGGCTTTCGCCCCGCCGACGGCACTGTCGGCGAGTATAACGGGAAGTTCATGAGCGGACAGCTCGTGCTCAAAGGCGCAAGCTGCGCGACGCCGCGCGGACATTCGCGAGCAACCTATCGCAATTTCTTCCCGCCGACGGCGCGCTGGCAATTCACAGGGCTAAGGCTTGCCCGAGACTGCTGACCCCAAGTTCCGCGAAGACGTGCTTTCCGGGCTTTCGGAGCCGATCCCTGCAGTCCCTGCGCGTTGGCTGTACGACCGCCGCGGTTCCGAGCTGTTTGACCAGATCACCCGGCTCCCGACTTACTATCCGACCGCAACCGAAACCACGCTCCTCGAGACCATCGTGCCCGAGCTCGCCGAAGCCATTCCCCCGGGCATGGCGGTCGTTGAGTTCGGGGCCGGTTCGGCGACCAAGACTCCTGTCCTTCTCGAAGCCATCGCTCCGGCGGCCTACGTCCCGGTCGACATTTCCGCCGACTATCTCGAATTGAGCGCGGAGGAACTTCGCAAGCGTTTTCCGACTCTTCCGGTCCATCCGGTCGCCGCCGACTTCGCCCGACCCTTCGAGCTTCCGTCGGTAGTAGCGCCCCTTCCAAAGCTCGGCTTCTTTCCCGGCTCGACGATCGGCAATTTCGTTCCGCGAAGCGCGACCGACCTGCTCCGGCACTTCCGCGAGTTGCTCGGCACCGGATCGCTGCTCCTGATCGGGATGGACCGGGTGAAGCCGATCGAGCGGCTGGTTGCGGCTTATGACGAGCCGGAGGGGATTACCGCGCAGTTCAATCTCAACCTGCTCGAACGGATCAATCGCGAACTGGACGGCGACATCCCGCTCGACGCCTTCCGTCACGAGGCGCGCTGGAATGACATCCTATCGCGCATTGAAATGCACCTGGTCGCGGTCCGCGACGTCGATTTCACAATCGCCGGGAAGCCATTCTCCTTTGCAAAGGGAGAGTCGATCCACACCGAGAACAGCCATAAGTACGAGCGCCGCGGAGCCCGGCTTTTGCTTCTCGCCGGCGGCTGGACTCCGCTTCGCGAATGGGAGGATTCGAGCGCGGACTTCTCCATCGTCCTAGCGGAGGCGCAGCCGAACCGCTTTGCGCCATGATTGCCCACCGCGACCGGCGCCGCTAAGCCGCGCCAATGCTCCACGCCCTTTTCAATATCGCCCATTATCTCCTCTGGATCCTGATGTGGGTCATCATCATCCAGGTCATCCTCAGCTGGCTGTTCGCATTCAACGTGCTGAACACGAGCTCTCAGGGCCTGCGAACGTTCGTCCATGCGCTCGACCGGCTGACCGCCCCGCTGTATCGCCCGATCCGCGCGGTCCTTCCCGATTTTGGCGGCATCGACTTTTCGCCGCTGGTGCTGCTGCTGCTGATCAACGTGGTGCAAATGCTGCTCGACGGGGCCGAAAGCAGCCTGACTTCCGCGATGCTATGACCGCCAGGCGGATTGATGGACGCGCCGCCGCCTTGGCTGTGCGCGAAAGGGTCGCCGCCGCCGCCGCCGACTTCGAGGCCGGGACGGGACGCGCCCCGGGGCTCGCGACCGTGCTGGTCGGCGAAGATCCGGCAAGCGCCGTTTACGTCCGCTCAAAGGGCAAGGCGACTGCCGAAGCTGGAATGCAGAGCTTATCGCACAAGCTCCCTGACACGACGAGCGAGGCCGACCTCCTCGACCTGGTGGAGCGGCTGAATGCGGACGACAGCGTAGACGGCATTCTCGTCCAGCTTCCGCTTCCCTCGCACATCGATTCCGCGCGGGTGATCGCGGCGATCGACCCCGCCAAGGACGTCGATGGCTTCCATCCGGTCAACGCCGGGCGTCTCGCCACCGGCCTCGAAGCCCTGGTCCCATGCACGCCTTTGGGATGCCTGTACCTGCTCAAGCATGAGCTCGGCAGCATCTCGGGCAAGGACGCCGTGGTGATCGGCCGCTCCAACATCGTCGGCAAGCCGATGGCGATGCTCCTGATCGGCGAAAGCGCGACCGTGACGGTCGCCCATTCGCGCACTCGCGACCTGCCCGACGTCGTGCGCCGCGCCGACATCGTCGTCGCAGCCGTGGGTCGCCCGGAGATGGTTCGTGGCGGCTGGATCAAGCCGGGCGCAGTCGTCATCGACGTCGGGATCAACCGGGTCCCGGCCGCAGAGGAGGGCAAGAGCCGCCTGGTCGGCGACGTCGCGTTCGATGAAGCGGCCGAAGCCGCGTCGGCGATCACTCCTGTCCCGGGCGGAGTCGGCCCGATGACGATCGCGATGCTGCTTCGCAACACGGTGGTCGCCGCCAACCGGCGCGCCGGCCTGCCCGACCCGGAGGGGCTGTGATCGAGCTATTTGGATCGGCGCTGGTCACCTTCCTGGTGATCATCGACCCGCCGGGGTGCGTGCCGATTTTCGCCGGGCTGACGCGGGGCGACCCCGCTGCCCATCGCCGAGCGATGGCGATCCGCTCTGCCGTCGTCGCCTGGTTCATCCTGATGATCTTCGGCCTGTTCGGGCAGCCGCTTCTCCACGCGCTTGGAATCGGGCTCGGAAGCTTCCGGATCGCCGGCGGGATCATGCTTTTCTTCATCGCGCTCGAGATGGTGTTCGAAAAGCGCACGCAACGCCGCGAGGAACGGGCGCAATCCATCGAGGGCACGCCCGAAGCCGAGGACATTTCCGTTTTTCCGATGGCCATTCCGATGATCGCCGGGCCCGGGTCGATCGCAAGCGCGATGCTGCTGGTGTCGCGCGCGGACAACTATGTGGAAATTGGCGCAGTGCTTGCGGCGATGACGCTGGTAGTCGCGATTACCGGCGCCTCGCTGCTATCCGCCGGATGGCTGATGCGGCTGATGGGCGAGCGTATCGAAGCGATGATCAGCCGACTGCTCGGAGTCATCCTCGCGGCGCTGGCGGCGCAATTCGTGGTGGACGGCCTTCGCGAAAGCTTTCCGAGCCTCTAGCGCTCGATCTTCCACATCCTGAACGGAGAGTCTGGCGGTAGCTTCACCGGCGTCAGCCAGTTCGGCACCTGCCCCTTCGCGAGCTGGCCGTAAAAGCCTTTCGGAGTCTCCGACAGGAAGATCGTCGTCGTCGACGAGTTGGGACACGTTAGCAGGTAATCAGCGCGATATTTCCTGAAGATCCGCCGCGCCTGGTCGGCGTCTCCGCGGAATGCCTTCATCGTGTCGGCGATCTGCTCGCCGTTGCGATGGTACGGTCCCATGATCGCATTGTGATGGGTGAGCGTGATCAGCCTCGGCGCGTAGTCGACGAAGGTGAAGACGGTCCCCTTCGGCTGAAGAGCGACGGGACGATAGGATCCGATGAAATTGCACGATCGGTTCGCTCGCTCGATTTGTGCCGACCGGGGCGACATACGGTCGGCTGGGGCGAAATTCAGCCCGACGGGGACCACAGCGCCAAATCCGACCAGTGCGGCAGCAGCGACTCCAAGGGTCCGCACTATCGGACTGCCGGCGCGGTCGAGGACCGGCACCAGTATCCAGGCGATCGCCACCGCGCCGACGACGGCGAGCATTTGCGCGGCGGGGCCGGTTCGGGTCTGCCAGCCAAGCAGCAGCATTGCGATCAGCGCCGGCGCCCATGCAGCAAGCGTGCGCCTAAGCAAATCGCGGTCGGCCCGGTTACGCCACGCCAGCAACGCCCAACCGATCGTTCCAGTCACCGGCAGTGCGAGGATCAGGCTCGTGATCCTCCAGCCGTGCCGCCAGACCGGCCGGGCCTCGCGAACGTGGCTCAGCCACAGGTCTGCAACTTCGGGAGACACCCCTTCCAACCGGGTTAGGCAGTTGGGCCACATCAGTGCGTGGAAGGCCCCGACGACGACTCCTGCGCCGACCGCCAGTCCGAGCCGCATTCTCCAGTCGGGCGGCGACAGCCAGGCGAGCAGTAGCAAAAGCGCGCTGGCGACGAGCAGCGACGACAGCCAGACCGGGGACAGCGCGTCGCAAACCGCGGAGCGGTTCGCATAGGAGGCGAAGACCAGGAAGGAGAAAGCGAGCGCGCCGCCGAGGCTCACTGCATAGCCGAGCGCCCGCCGGCGCTCGCCCGCATCGGCGACCCAGAACAACGCGACCGCCGCTCCCGCGACAGCCAGATAGATGATCATCTCGAGACCGATCGCAATCGACAGCGCGGTCGAGATTCCGAGAGTAAGACCGCCCCTTAGCCGCTTCGGGTCCGCCAATCCGGCAGTGCCGACCGCGACGAGGGCGAGCTGCCAGCCGTGGTGGTCGAGCCGTTCCGGCATGAACATCCCGTTCGTCAGCCCGGCGACGATCATGGCGATGATGGGCAATGCGAAGGCGCGCGGGTCGATCAGCCGGCGCGCAGTAAGGGCGACTCCGAACAACAGCACGAGATAGGGAAGCATCGGCGCCAGCGCCGCAGCGATCCTCTCCGAATCCGCACCGCCCACGAACGGCCGGGTCAGGAGCATGATCGCGGCGATCGGGAGATCGACCACACGGCTCCAATGGATGTCGGCGCCGACCGGTGCGTTCAGCCGATACTGCCTCAGGTCGAACCAGTCCTGGCCGTTCAGGAGCGCCCGCACCTGCATCATGCGCATATTGTCGTCGGTATCGCTGAGGCTGAACGCGATGGCGTTCGCCCATCGCGTGTACAGGAACCAGGCGCAGAACAGCAGCCAGGCGGCGACCGTGATCAATTTCCAGTGCCGTTCGAGGAACGCGAGGATGCGATCCACCGGCAAGTCGTCCTTGCGCTTGAGCATGTTTCGCGCTGTAGCCGCTGAAAGGCAAAGAACAAGCGGCGGTCCAGCCGCAGCGGAAAGCGTGTGATCCACAACCTCCACCCCAAGCGCCGGTCGGTACTCAATCAGCTCGTTCGCTTCGTCATCACCGGAGCGTTCGTCACTGCGATAGGTATCGGTGTCTATGCGCTGGTCGCGCTGGTGCTCGGCTGGCACCCGCAGCTCGGCAATCTGCTCGCCTACCTCACCGCGACGGCCGTCGGTTACAACATGCACAGCATCTGGAGCTTTCGCGGGCACGGCGGCGAACGGACCCATGCGACGAAAGCCAAGTTCGTCGTCGTTTCGCTCATCAGCTACGCCCTAAACAGCTTTTGGGTGTGGCTGCTATTCACCTACTTCGGTTTTGGCCCGGCGGTACCGATCCTGCCGATGGCCTTCGTTACCCCGGCTGTCACCTTCTTCCTTAACCGCGAGTGGGTTTTCCGCTGATGGAGCGGCTGATCTACGACCGCATGGCCGAGCTCGACGAGCTGCACTGGTGGTACCGCGCGCGGCGCGAGGTCCTGGAAACCCTCATCCGGCGGAGGATCGCGCTTCCGGAGCAAGCCCGGATTCTCGAGGTCGGCTGCGGGACCGGGCACAATTTGAAGATGCTCGACCGGTTCGGAAGGTCCGACGGCATCGAGATCGACGCCGAGGCGCGCGCTGTCGCGGAAAAGCGGCTCGGGAGGGAAATTTCGCCGGCGCCGCTGCCGGAGTTGCCGGGAATCGAGCGCCGGCATTACGACCTTGTCGCAGCGCTCGACGTCGTCGAGCACATCGACGACGACCGTGCCGCGATCGCGACCCTGGCCTCTTGCCTCAAGCCCGGCGGCACGCTTCTCGTCACGGTCCCCGCGCACCAGTGGATGTGGTCGGCGCACGACGACCTCAACCATCACAAGCGCCGCTATTCCAAGCGATCGCTAAAGCGCCTGATCGAGGAATCGCCGCTTCGGCTCGACGCGATCGGATATTTCAACAGCGTCCTCTTCCCCTTCGCCGTCGGAGCTCGCCTTGCCGCGAAGCTGGCCGGACGCGGCGGGGGGGACGACAAGCTGCCGCCCAAACCGGTCAATTATTTCTTCGAGCGCTGCTTCGCGGCCGAGCGGCGGCTGATCGGCAGGGTCCCCTTGCCGCCGGGGCTGTCGCTGTTCGCGCTGGCTTCGGCGACCTGACCGAGCCGGCCGGCCCGCCGGCCTCCGCCGGCAATCTCCTGGACGATGTACAGCGGCCGGCCCTTCGCCTCGTTGTACAGCCGGCCGATATATTCGCCTAGGAGTGCGAGAACGAACATCTGCACGGCACCGAGAACAACGACCACCAGCATCAGCGACGTCCAGCCGGGAATGCTCCGGCCCGCCGCCCAGCCGGCAAGGATGTAGAGGATGATCGCCACCGAACCGATGGACAAAGCGAAGCCCGCGTGACTGGCAAGCTTGAGCGGCGCCGACGAAAAGCCGGTCAAGGCGTCAAGCGCGAAGCGAAGCATCTTCGCGATCGGATATTTGGTCTCGCCGGCGAACCGCTGTTCGCGATCGTAGAGGATCGGCACCTGCCTGAACCCGATCCAGGCGACCATCCCGCGAATGAATCGCGCCTGTTCCGGCATCGACAGGAGCACGTCGAGCGCGCGGCGGCTGATGAGCCGGAAGTCTCCGGCATCGAGCGGAATGTCGACGTCGGTCGCTCGCGACAACAGCCGGTAGAAACCATGCGCGGTGGCTCGCTTAAACGCAGTTTCCCCGCTCCGGCTCTTGCGGACACCGTAGACCACGTCGGCGCCTTCGGCCCGCATCGTGTCGACCATCGCCGGAAGCAGCTCGGGCGGGTCCTGGAGGTCGGCATCGATGACCAGGATGAGCTCGCCAAGCGCAAGGTCGAGGCCCGCGGTAAGCGCGAGCTGGTGGCCGTGGTTGCGCGAGAGGTTGATCGCCACAACGTGCGGATCTGCCGCGGCCATTTCTTGCATGATCGGCCAACTCGAGTCCTTCGATCCGTCGTTTACGAGGACGATCTCGTAATCGTCGGCGAACGTCGAGCGCGCGGCGGCGGCCAGCCGCTCGTGCAAGGTGCGAAGGCACGCTTCCTCATTGTAGCAGGGTACGACGATCGACAGCTTCGGCATCAGCGCAGCCGATAGAGGATCGAGCCGGGTCCGCGCCAGACGGTTTCCATATCCGCCGTCATCGAGCGGTCGAATGGCGGGGGATCGACCAGCCAGACATAGTCCAATGCCCTAGGGTTTACCTCCCGCAGCGCCCGGTCGATCGTCCACAAAGTCCCGGCTCCGCAGCCCTGCGGGCGGACGCGTTGCGAAGGATCGGCAGAGAAATGGCCGGCCTCGGGATAGCGAAGGTCGAGAAGATTCAACCCCTCCATGACCCACTGGTCGTTCGAAAAGCCGTGTTTTCGAACCACGACCATCGCCCCGAGGTGGCTGTTCCGCGGCAACGGCCAGGAGTAGCCGCACGGATCGCCGACGAGCGTGACGACCCGCGCGCCCATCGGCACATGGTCGAGTGCCGCAAGCTTTGCCTGCTGGTCATTGGCAGCAATCGTCATGCTCGCCGTCGTCCCGGCCAGGCGGGCGAGGACGAACGCAAGCCCCAGCGCCGCCAGCGCCGATCCGAAACGGGGCCGGACGTCGTCACGAAAGCGAATCGCGAGGAGAACAACGGCAAGGGCGTAGGGAACGAGCCGCATATCGGCATAAGCCGATCCGAAGATGATCCGTGGAAGCAGGATGTAGCCGACCGCGAGGACGAGCGCGGAAAAGGCAAGGTTTCGCGAAAAGGCGAGCGACCGGTGAAACGCGGCCAGCAGGAAGACCGCCGCGCAGACGATCAAAGCCCCTTTGTCCCACCATTCCCAGCGGTCGCGGAGCGCCATCAGCAGCCACCGCCATTTCGCCTCCCAGTTGAACCAGTCGGCAGTCGCCCCGCCGTGGGTCTCGCTCCTCCAGATCAGCATGACCAACAGCGGCAGCGCCATGACAGAGGCATGGAGGGCAGCCGCTACGGCCGCCTTGATCCAGCCGATCCCGCGATCATGCTGGCGAACCGCCTCGGCCGAAAAGCAGAGCAGCCCGAGGACGCCCCAACCGTAGGTGTGGCAAAAGAAGATGACGAGCGAGATGGGCACGAACAGCCATGCCCGAAGCCGGGTCCGATCGAGGCGGCCGAGCCGCAGCCACAAACCGAACGCAAGGAAGGCGAAAGCGATCGACAGGCCGAAATTGACGAAGCCGAATAGGAACGGGTGACCGTAGGCGAAGGGGATTGCGAAGAAGGCGGTCGGCGGGATTCGACCGTGAACCTCACGGGCCACCCAAAGGAAACCGGCAACGGTTATCGGGGGTATGGCAACGACCAACAGCTTCACCGACGGCTCCAGCCCCATCAGTCGGCCGAGCGGCATCACCAGCAGGTCGACGCCGAGATTCACGATCGCCGCCCAGTGGAAGCCGTAATATTCGCGGAGCCACGGCGAATTGCCGATGTCGAGCTGGACGCGATATCGCCCCATGTGCCCGAACAGGTCGACCAGCGGCGGGATATCCGGGTACAGCAAGGGCACCGCCGACAAGGCGACAATCAGGACGAGGAAATAGGGGCGCTCCCACCAGTCGCGCGCCGATCTCGACGCAACTCCTCCCTCGCCGCCCTTGTCAGCCATTTCGCCCCGGCCCATGATCCATGCCTCTGCCCGCAAGCGTCTCTGCATTCAACAAGCATACAGCGAGCGTGGGCTAGCCGAAGAGCGACACTGGACTGGAGGCGAATTCAATGAAGGCACTTCTTCTTTCGGCGGCGGCAGTCGCGGCGATCGCCGTTTCTCCGGCGATTGGGCAGTCGGCGCCAGCCGAGCATCCCAAGATGACGATGGAACCGATGACTCGCGATGCACTGGTGCAGAAGGTGCAGGCTCATTTCGCCAAGATTGATGCCGACAAGGATGGCTTCGTCACCAAGGCCGAAATGGAAGCGGCCCGAGGATCCATGCGCGAACGAATGAAGCAGCGGATGGGCCAGCGTATGGAGCAGCACGGGCCGGAGATGTTCGACCGCATGGACGCCAACAAGGACGGCTCGGTGAGTCGCGCCGAGTTCGACGCCGCCCATCAGTCGATGGCGGGGCACATGGCGCAGCCTGGGGGCAAGCGCATCCGGATGATGAGCGGGGCTGGAATGGCTGGCCACATGTTCGCAACCGCCGACGCGGACAATGACGGACGGGTCTCGCTGGCGGAGGCAACGGCTGCCGCGGCAGCGCATTTCGACAAGGCGGACGCCAACCGCGACGGCTCGCTGACGCCGGAGGAGATGCGCTCGGGCCACCGACTAATGAAGGGCCACCACGGCCGTCGCTGATCGACCCTGCGAATTCGGGCCCGGTGCTTGCGCCGGGCCTTTTTTCGTGCACGAATTCGGCACAGGCTTCGTGGGCAAGGGAAAATGAAATGGCGATCGCACGCTACGTGACACTGTTCGGACTCGTGGCGGTTCCATTCACCGCGGCCAGCGCCAACGAGGGGATGTGGACGTTCGACGCTTTTCCCTTCGAAAGGCTGCGCGCCGAATATGGATGGGCGCCGGACCAGGCGTGGCTAGATCGCGTTCGGGCCGCCTCGGTTCGCCTGACGGGCGGCTGCTCGGCAAGCTTCGTGTCGGACTCGGGCCTGATCTTCACCAACCATCATTGCGTCGCCTCCTGCCTGGAGGACCTGTCCACCGATCAAGCGAACCTCCTCGCCCGCGGGTTCAATGCCTCCAGCCGGGCGGAAGAGAAAATGTGTCCCGGCCAGCAGGCCGAGGTCGTCACCCAGATAAGCGACGTCACGCCGCAGGTGAAGCGGGCGATCGGGGGAGCCAAGGGCGAGGCTGCGGTCAAGGCGCGCACGGCCGCGATCGCGACGATCGAGAAGGACGGCTGTCCGGACACGGTGACGACACGCTGCCAGGTGGTCACGCTGTACGGCGGCGGTCAGTACAAACTCTACAAATATCGCAAGTACAGCGACGTTCGCGTCGTTTGGGCACCCGAAGCAGCGGCGCAGGAATTCGGTGGCGACCCCGACAACTACAACTTCCCCCGCTACGCGCTCGATGGCGCATTCCTTCGCGCTTATGAGAACGGGAAGCCCATTTCGACGCCGCAGCATTTGCAGTGGACCGGCCGCGATCCCGTGGAGGGCGAGCTAATCTTCGTCGTCGGCAATCCCGGCTCGACTCAGCGGATGCTGACGTTGAGCCAGTACGCCTATCAGCGCGAGGTCAATCTCCCGATCACGCTGGCGATCGATTCCGAGCTCCGCGGCCGACTGATCTCGGCGATGAAGCAGAACGACGAGCGCAAACGCGAAGGCAAGCAGACTCTGTTCGGGGTCGAAAACAACCTGAAACGCACGATCGGCCGCACGCGGGCGCTCGTTGACCCGGCATTCAACGCCCAGCTCGCAGCGCGCGAAGCGGAGTTGCGGGCGAAGGCGGGAAATCGGTTCGGCGATCCATGGAGCGAAGTCGACCGCGCGGTTGCGGCGCTTCGTGCAATCGACACCGAATGGCGGTTCGCCACTCCGAGGGGCGAGCTGTTCGACTATGCGTTCACCCTGGTGCGTGCAGCCGAGGAGCGCGCAAAGCCCAATCCCGAGCGGCTTCCCGGCTACAGCGACAGCGCTCTACCGCTGAAAGAGAAGCAGCTGCTCGATGCCAAGCCGATAGCGCGCTGGCTCGAAACGCTGCTGATGGAATGGTCGCTGTCGAAGGCGCGGGAATATCTCGGCGCCGATCACGCCCAGACCCGCCTGCTGCTCGGCTCCGAAGCGCCGGAGGGGCTGGCGCAGCGTCTCGTCGCCGGCACCCGCCTCGACGATCCTGCGGTGCGCAAGGCGCTGTGGGAGGGAGGCAGGACGGCGGTCGAAGCGTCGAACGACCCGATGATCGTTTACGCGCGCCGGCTCGAAGCCAATGATCGGCGCTTGCGGACGATAATGGACGAGCAGGTCGATGCGCCGCTGACCGAAGCTCGCGCGAAGCTCGCCGACGCCCGCTTCGCAGCCTACGGCGACAGCGTCTATCCCGACGCGACCTTCTCCCTTCGGATCACCTACGGGCCGGTCGGCGGCTGGGTGGAGAACGGCCGCAAGACCGATTACCGGACCCGCTTCGGGGGCGCATTCGCGCGGGCGACCGGCGCCGAGCCGTTCAAGCTGGCCGATGCTTTCGTCGCCAAGCGCAGCAGCATCGATCCGGAAGGCACGCTGGACTTCGTCTATGCGGCGGACACGATCGGCGGCAATTCAGGATCGCCAGTGATCGACCGGAACGGCGCCGTCATCGGGGCCAATTTCGACCGCAACATCCACGGTCTGAGGAACGATTACGCCTACGACAGCAAGATGGCGAGGTCGATCGCGGTGTCCACCGCCGCGATCGAGCAGGCGTTGAAAGTGATCTATCCAGCGCCGGCGCTGCTGGCCGAGCTAAAGGGCAAGTAGGCCAGTCAGGCCGGCACGGTCTGTTTTGAAGACGTTCGGCGCGGTGGTGGCGACGCTTTCTCCTTCGCCCCGTTGCTCTTGCGCCGGAGCCGCTTCTCCGCCTCGGCGATATAGTCGCGGGTGATCGGCAGGGCGGAGCGGTCGCGGACATACTGGACCTGGTAATTGCAGCCCGCCCCGTTCTCGAACATCACGATCCCGCCGGCGAGATAGAATTCCCACATCCGGAAGAAGCGGGCGTCATACATCCCCTCGATCTTGGCCCGGTTGTCGCGGACGCGCTGCAGCCAGTGGCGGAGCGTATAGGCGTAGTGGAGGCGAAGGGTTTCGACGTCGCTGACGATCAGGCGGGCCTTTTCGCTGGCGGCGCTCATCTGGCTAAGCGCCGGGATGTGGTAACCGGGAAAGATATATTTGTCGGTGAACGGGTCTGGGGCACCGCTGGTCGAGCCGAGACGGCCGATGGTGTGCAGAAGCATAACTCCCTGCCGGTCGAGCAGCTCGCTGCATTTGGCGAAGAACTGCTGATAGTCGCGGGCGCCGACATGCTCGAACATGCCGACCGAGACGATGCGATCGAACTTGCCCTGCAGCTGCCGATAGTCGACCAGCTCGAACCGCACGTGGTCGCCGACCCCGGCTTCCTCCGCTCGCCGCCGGGCCACCGCCAGCTGGCGCTCGGACAAGGTGATTCCAAGAACGTCGACCTTCGCGACCTTGTGCAGGTAAAGCGCCATCCCGCCCCAGCCGCAGCCGATGTCGAGCACCCTTTGGCCCGGCTTCAGGTACAGCTTCGCGGCAATGTGGGCCTTCTTGTCCATCTGCGCCTGCTCGAGCGAGTTGGACGGATCGGTGAAGTAGGCGCAGCTGTACTGCATGTCCTCGTCCAGGAACGTCTCGTAGAGCTCGTTCCCGAGATCGTAATGATGGGCGACGTTGCGCCGCGAGCGGCGGGGATCGTTGCGGCGCAACAGCGCCTGAAACTGCTTGAGCTTGCTCTTCCCATAGATCTTGCGGCCCTCGCCGCCGTCTTCCCAGCGGTTCGAGCGAGTGACCAGCTCGAGAAGTTCGAGAACGTCGCCATCCTCGATCACGACCCGTCCCTCCATATAGGCTTCGCCCATTCCGAGGCGCGGATTTTTCAGGATATCGAACGGAACCCGCCGATCGATAAAGCGGATCGTGAGATGCTTGCCGCCGCCGGGACCGCAGGTTTCCCGCTTGCCGTCGGGACCGACAAGGGTGAGGCTGCCTTGCTTGAGCAGCTTTCCGATCATTCTTCCGATCAACGACATCAACGGAATCCTGTCAGTGGACTATCGACCGCGACCTTAATCCTGAGGCGGCGGGCCAGTCCACCCGTCAGCCGGCGGCGCTCTTCCGCTTGCGCTCGGAAGCGGTCTTTAGCTGGCCGCAGGCGGCATCGATGTCGCGGCCCCGAGGAGTCCGGACGGGGGCGGATATTCCGCCTTCGAACACGATGTTGCTGAACGACCTGATCCGCTCCTCGGTGGAGCATTCGTAGGGCGCCCCCGGCCACGGGTTGAACGGGATCAGGTTGACCTTTGCCGGAAGCTTGTACTTGCGGATCAGCCGGACCAGCTCGCGCGCATCCTCATCGCTGTCGTTCTTGTCCTTGAGCATCACATATTCGAAGGTGATCCGGCGGGCGTTGTTCGCCCCGGGATAATCGGCGCAGGACTGCAGCAGCTGCTCGATCCCGTATTTGCGGTTCAACGGCACGATCTCGTCGCGGATTTCCTTGCGGACCGCGTGAAGGCTGACCGCCAAATTGACCCCGATCTCCTCGCCGGCGCGCTCCATCATCGGCACCACGCCGCTGGTCGACAGCGTGATCCGCCGCTTCGACAGGCCGAGCCCGTCGCCGTCCATGACGATCTTCAGCGCGTCGCGGACATTGTCGAAATTGTAGAGCGGCTCGCCCATCCCCATCATCACGATGTTGGTGAGCATCCGGCCCTCGGGTTGGCTCGGCCATTCGCCGAGCGAGTCGCGCGCGAGCATCACCTGGCCGACGATCTCCGACGGCTCCAGGTTGCGAACCAGCCGCATCGTCCCGGTATGGCAGAAGCGGCAGTTGAGCGTGCACCCGACCTGGCTCGACACGCACAGGGTGCCGCGGTCGGCGTCGGGGATGAACACCATTTCGAACTCGTTGCCGTCGTCGGTCCGAAGGAGCCACTTGCGTGTTCCGTCGGCGGAGACCTGAGCTTCCACGACGTTCGGCCTCGAAATGACGAACCGCTCAGCAAGCCAGGGCCGCTGCGCCTTGGCGACGTCGGTCATGGGTTCGAAATCGCGCGCCCCGCGGTTGTAGATCCAATGCCACAGCTGCTTGGCGCGAAGCTTCGCCTGGCGGGCATCGAGCCCTTTCCCTTCGAGCGTGGAGCGAAGCTGCTCCTTGGACAGCCCGACGAGGTCGATCCGGCCGTCGGCGCGACGAACGGCCGCCTGCCCGCGCGGGACGGGCACGGGCTCGGTCATGCCGGGAATCGGCATCAAGGCGGTTTCGGCGCTCATAAGCAGACCGGCGATGTAGTGCGCCTCGGCCCTATTTGCCAGCGCAGGCCGCGGCCGCCGCGTCGATGGCAGTGGCCGCGCCGCCCAGCTCATAATGGTCGACGATCCGCCGGCCGCGGCGGTCCCGGCTGTCGACCCGCATCGAGCGTCCGTATCGTGCCGCTTCGAGGATTGCGCGCTGCTGCCCGGCATTGCGGCTCCACGCCCACTCGCCCCTGCCGTCGAGAAGGAACGGTTCGGAGCCGATCGTCGCGATCACCGTCGCCCCGTTCCGCGCCGGACGGCTGAGATGAACGTAAAAGCGGCCCTGCAGCTTTCCCGACGGCTCGAAGGCGAAACCGGCATAAGGCTGCGTGTCGCGCCTGACCCAGAGAGCTTTCGAACGCGCTTCGCACCGAGCTCCGAAGTCGATCGCAGCCCAGTTGCCCCCGGCGAACAATATCCGGGCGGCGCGGGCGTCCGACGCAACGGCAAGCAACAGCGAGGCAATCAAGGTCAGGCGCATCGGCATCCGGTAGCGCAGCCGAAGTAGCGCGGTAACCATCCAAACTTGAGCGATCTTGCTGCTTGTGCCATCGTCCCGCTCGCTCGGTGATGGTTTGGACAGGATGAGTCCGTGCACCGAGTATTTGCCGGACATAGTGGATCGGGACGCGGCGGCGAATGACTTTCGCCGACCTGCTCACCCGAATTGCGGCGGAGCTGGCTCTGTTCAGCGCGCTCGGCTTCCTGCTGTTCGCCGTGAACGACCTCGTCGTCGACGTCATCTATTTCGCTCGCCGCGGATGGCGCTCGGCGACGGTTTACCGGCGATTCCCGAAGATGTTCGGAAGTACCCTCGCGGCGGAAACCGAAGAAGAGCGGTTCATCGCCCTGTTCGTGCCCGCCTGGGACGAATCGGCGGTGATTGCGTCGATGCTGCGAAGCACGGTCGATCGCCTCGAATACGGCAATTACCGGATTTTCGTGGGCCATTACCGGAACGATCCCGCCACCCTTGCGGCGATCGCGAGCATCGAGGATTCGCGGATCGAACCAGTCCTCGTCGATTCCGACGGGCCGACGACGAAGGCCGACTGCCTGAACCATCTCTACGACGCACTGTTGGCCTTCGAGCTCGGCGAGGACCGGCCGGCGGCCGCGGTGGTGCTCCACGACGCCGAAGATGTCGTCCACCCGCTCGAGCTCACCGTATTCAACAGCCTTATCGACCGTGCCGGCCTGATCCAGCTTCCGGTCCAGCCGCTCCCCGATCCCCGCTCGCGCTGGATCGCCGGCCATTATTGCGACGAGTTCGCCGAGGCCCATGCGAAGGAGCTCGTCGTCCGCGAAGCGATCGGCGCATCCATCCCGCTTGCGGGCGTCGGTTGCGCGATCGCCCGCGCTCCGCTCGCCCGCCTCTCCGCCCTTCACGAAGGCTATCCGTTCGCCGGTGCGAGCATGACCGAAGATTATGAGCTCGGTCTTCGAATCGGCGAGCTCGGCCTGAAGACGATGTTCGTTCGGATGCCGGCCTTTCCGGGAAGCCGCGGGGTGGTCGCCAGCCGCGGCCACTTCCCGGCAAGCTTCGGCGAGGCGGTTCGGCAGAAGGCGCGCTGGCTCGGCGGAATTGCGCTCACCGGTTGGGATCGCCTCGGCTGGCACGGGGGGCTCGGCGAGCGATGGATGCGAATGCGGGATCGTCGTGGCCCGATTGCAGCGCTGCTCCTGCTATCCGGCTATGCGGCGGCGCTGATCTGGAGCCAGATGTGGCTCGCCCGGGCGCTTGGCGCTCCGGTCCAGGTGGGCATCGATCCAGCTTTGGCGATCCTGCTGTGGATTAATCTCTGGCTTCTGTTGTGGCGGATTGCGATGCGAGCCCTGTTCACCGGCTCCGTCTATGGCTGGCGCGAAGGCGTGCGTTCAGTGCCCCGCTTGGTGATCGGCAATCTGATTGCGATCGCCGCCGCCGCTCGTGCACTCGGCATGTATGTCGGCCGCACCCCGCCCGCGTGGGACAAAACCCGTCACACCTTTCCCAAGCAACTGCCGGGGAAAGCCTCGGCGTGAGTGCACCGGTTCGGTTCCTGGCAATTATCGTCATCGGCTGGACTGGTGTCCGGGCGATGACACTCGGATCGCTCCCCGGCTTTACCGTGAGCTATGCGAAGGAGGCGCCATCGAGCCCGGTTCCGCCGATCGTCGCAACCCAATTTCCTCCGTTGCCGCCCGTGCAGAGTCACGCAGTCCAGCAATGGGGACCGCCACCGCAATGGGCGATGGGCTATCTGCCTCCCCCGCCGCAGGGGCAATATTATTTGCCCTATCCTTATCCCTATGCCGCTGCATCGGTACCGGCAGCGATGCCGCCACGGCCCGCGTGGCATCTCCCGTCGCAAGCGTCCTCCGCCTTTGAGTCTTACGGGCCGGACAGCGCGCTTGGAGGCTGGCAACTCTCCAGTCTCGCAACTGTCTCCGAGCGGCGGAGCAGGCCGCCCCAGCAATCCGTGGTGCAGGCGCCGGTCAAACCAAGCCTGGACCGGGTGCAGCTTACCAGCTGGGCCCTTTTGCGCGGTTCACCGGCGCCTGGCGCGCTGGCCGCCGGCGGCACGCTCGGTGGTAGTCAGGCGGGGGCCCGGGTTACCTACAATTTCAATCGCTGGCTCGCCGCTTCGCTTCGAACGACAAACCCGGTCGGCGGCTCGCGGGGAGCCGAGGCTGCGGCCGGTATCCGAATTACTCCCATTCGTTCCATCCCGATCGCGATAACCGCCGAACGGCGCCAGTCGATCAGCCCGCACGGCGGCCGCTCCGCGTTCGCATTATTCGCCGAAGGCGGCCTCTATCGCCAGCCTATGCCCTGGCGCTTCAACCTGGATGCCTATGTCCAGGCCGGCATCGTCGGATTGAAAAGCCGTGATTTCTTCGCCGATGGAGCATTTGCGCTCAGCCGGCCGGTTTGGGGGCGATTTTCGGCCGGATTCGGGGTCTGGGGCGGCGTTCAGCCGGGCGTCTACCGGATCGACGCGGGACCGCGGATATCCGTTCGGGTCCGCGACAATATCCACGCCCATGTCGACTGGCGGCAGCGGCTGGCCGGGAGCGCGCAGCCGAGCTCGGGACCCGCGCTGACGCTCGCCGCCGACTTCTAGGCTACCGATGCCGTTGGCCAGCAGCCGCTTTGCGGCTAGTCCCTCCTCCAGGCCATGGACATTTACCTCCCGATCGCGGGCCAGTCGGTCAATGCGCTGCTGATTGTCGCGCTCGGCGCGCTAGTTGGCGTGCTGTCCGGCATGTTCGGGGTCGGCGGCGGGTTTCTCACGACCCCGTTGCTGATGTTTTACGGAATCCCGCCGCCGGTCGCGGTCGCGTCGGCTGCGACGCAGATCACCGGCGCAAGCGTTGCCGGAGTCTCCGTCCATCTCCGGCGCGGCGGAGCCGACCTGCAGATGGCCGGAGTGATGACCGTCGGCGGGCTGTTCGGCTCCGTCCTCGGCGCCTTCCTGTTCCAGTTGCTTCAGGCAAGCGGCCAGATCGATCTCGTTATCGGTTTCCTGTACGTCGTCCTGCTCGGCTGGATCGGCGGCCTGATGCTGTGGGATGCGCTGACTGCGCTCGGCTATGTCAATCGCTCCGAGGACGTACAACCGGAGCGCCACACGCGCTGGCTGGCGTCGCTTCCGATGCGCTGGCGATTCTCGGTTTCCGGGCTTTACATATCGCCGCTCGCTCCGCTGGCGCTCGGGTTCGGGGTAGGTATTCTCACGG
>DATAKH010000002.1:0-9593 GCA_036261735.1 Sphingomicrobium sp. | reverse complement strand
CAGCAGATCGTCGGCTCCGGCGAGTTCGTAGCAGAGCTGGACATTCGGTGCGGAGCGGATTCGATCGAGAAGCGCCGTCTTGCCGCGCTGGTCGGCATGCTCGCTCAGCTGCACCGCGACGATCGCCCGCAACCTGCGATCGGTCAGCCGCCGCGAGAGCAGCGCGATGGTGCGGCTGATCCATCCCTCCGAACGAAGCCGGCGGAGCCTTCGGGCGATCGCCGACGGAGACAGCGGCACCTCTTCGGACAACGACTCGGCGGTGCGGCTGTCATTGACCTGGACGAGGTTGAGAAGGGCGAGATCGAAACGGTCGAGCATGGCTCGACTTGTGCCAAATTTTGGCACGCGGCGCACCAACTTTGCGCATAGCAGCCGCGAATTCGCGCTAGCGTGTTGGCACGTTAACACAGTGGAGTATCGGCCATGCGTAGATTGATCCTTGCCGTTCTGGCTTCCTGTGCGTCGGCCCCGTTGCTGGCGCAGGCGGCGCCGTCGCCAGCGAAGCCCGCACAGGCGAACGCGCCCTTTGTGCGCGCCGAGGCGCATGCGGCGGTGGAAGAGCTGGCCAAGCAGCTGGAGGAGAGGTTCGTATTTCCCGACGCGGCGAAGGCCTATGCCGCAAGGCTCCGCTCACAGCTTGCGGCCGGGGCCTATTCGAACTTCGCGAGTGCCAAGGCTTTTGCCGAAGCCGTGACCGCCGACCTTCAGGCCGTTCACAAGGACGGTCACCTGAAGATGGGGCTGGTTCCGAAGGATGCCCCGGCCGGTGCTCCTGGAAAGAAAGGGCCGCCGCCCGGCTTCAAGTTCATCTCCAAGGCGGGCTGGATTGCCGATGGAGTCGCCTACATCCGCTTCGAAGCCTTTCCCGGCAACGAAGAGACTTTGGCCGAACTGCGCAGCTTCATCGACTCACACAAGCAGGCCAAGAGCCTGATCATCGACCTTCGCGGCAACCACGGCGGCGGGCTGGCCGAAATGGACGTGCTGTTCCCGGCTATCTTCGACAAGCCGGCGACGCTGGTGATGATGGACACGCGCATTGCGGCCGAAAAGGGGAGCGAGGACGATGAGCCCGAGCCGACTCTGAAAGAGCTGCCCGGGCCCGAAGGCGTGGTCCGGCGCGCCCACACGGTGACTCCAGCAGCCAAGCGAGGCAGTCTTGCCACGGCGAAGGTCTATGTCCTGACCTCGAAGCAGACAGTCTCTGCGGGCGAGCATTTCTCGCTGTCGCTCAAGCGGACCCGCCGCGCCACGCTGATCGGCGAGACAACGCGCGGCGCAGGCCATTATGGCGGCGTCGTGAAGCTCGGCGATACCGGCTATGCGGCGTTCATCCCGGTCGGACGGACTTTCGATCCCGACACGGGCGAGGGCTGGGAAGGCACGGGCGTGAAGCCGGACATTGCAGTTCCCGCCGACAAGGCGCTCGACGAGGCTCTAAAGCTCGCGGGCGTTGAAAAGTCCGGTGAGGTGGCGCTGGCGCAGCTGAAGTAAGACGGTAGCGCCGGCCCTTAGCGGTGGGGGCAGCCCGGCCAGCAACAGGGCCGTCGCTTGCCCTCATTGAGGTTCTCGCGGCCCCAGTCGATGCGCTTGCGCCTCGTCTCCGGCTTCTTCGCGGATTCGATCCAGCAGATCCACTCGTTGCGCGCGAGCGGCGTGATGTCGTGCCAGGTCGTTAGTGCGTCTGCGTCGGCCTTGAGGGCGTCTTCGAAGTCGCCCGGGAGATCGTGAACGACGCCGCCGGGGAGGTGTGCCCGCTCAGCCATCGGCCCCGCCCAGCGCCTGCTCGATCAGGCGGCGGCTGTTGTCGATTCCGTAGAGGGCGATGAAGCTGCCCATGCGCGGCCCCTGCGACGAGCCGAGCAAAGTCTCGTAAAGCGCCTGGAACCAGAAGCGGAGCTGGTCCTTGCCGTAGTGGCTTTTGCCGATCTCGAAGACCAGGTGCTGGATGGCTTCGGCGTCGGCCTCGCTTGGCAAATTCGCCAATTGCGAATCGAGGTCGCGGAGCGCCGCCGCTTCGTCTTCCGTCGGCGGCCGCTTCTTCAGGTTCGGGACCACGAAATCGCGGGCGTAATTGACGGCGAGGCCAATCAGCTGGTCGAGCTCGGAATCGCTCTCCGGCGATGTGCCGGGGGCGTAGCGTTGGACGAACTTCCACGCCGTCTCGCGGTCGTGGAGCCCGGGCAGGCTGACGAGGTTGAGGAGTAGCCCGTAAGTGACCGGAAGCAGCTTTTCCGGGACCTTGCCGGAATGAATGTGGTGGACCGGGTTGCCGAGCTTCTGCTCGATCGGAAGCTTCGGGTAATTCGCCCGGAACTGCCAGTAATCGTCGACCGCGCGCGGGATGACCCCGATGTGCAGGCTCTTCGCCTTCTTGGGCTCGCGATAGATGTAGAATGCGAGGCTCTCTTCGCTTCCGTAGCGGAGCCACTCCTCGAGGCTGAGCCCATTGCCCTTCGACTTGGAGATCTTCTCGCCCTTTTCGTCGAGGAACATCTCGTAGTTGAAGCCCTCCGGAGGGCGGCCACCGAGGATTCGCGCGATCTTGCCGGACTGGACGACGCTGTCGGTCAAATCCTTGCCGGCCATTTCGTAATCGATCCCGAGTGCGACCCAGCGCGCCGCCCAGTCGACCTTCCACTGAAGCTTGGCCTTGCCGCCGAGTGCCGACTGCTCGACCCGCCGCCCTTCGTCCTCGAAGGCGATGATCCCCGCTTCGGCGTCGACGACTTCGACCGGCACCTGGAGGACGATCCCGCTGGTCGGCGAGATCGGCAGTACCGGCGAATAGGTCTTTCGCCGCTCTTCGCGAAGCGTTGGAAGCATCACGCCCATCACCCCGTCCCAGTTGCGCAGGACCTGGCGGATCACCTCGTCGAAGCGGCCGCCGGAGTAGCATTCGGTCGCCGAGAAGAATTCATAGTCGAAACCGAACTGGTCGAGGAAGCTGCGCAGCCGCGCGTTGTTGTGATGGGCGAAGCTTTCGTGGCTTCCGAACGGATCGGGAATCTTCGTCAGCGGCTTGCCGAGATGCGCGTGGAGAAGCTCGGGATTGGGGATGTTGTCGGGCACCTTGCGGAGACCGTCCATATCGTCGCTGAAGGCGATCAGGCGGGTGGGCGCGTCCGACAGTTCCTCGAAGGCGCGGCGGACGAAGGTGGTGCGCAGCACTTCGTTGAAGGTGCCGATGTGGGGGAGGCCGGAGGGGCCGTAGCCGGTTTCGAAAATGACCGGCCCGCCGCCGGGCTTACCGCCAGGGTAGCGCTTGAGGAGCTTGCGCGCTTCCTCGTAGGGCCAAGCTTTGGATTGCATCGCCGCGGATCGAAGGTCAGAGTTACCCATGCTGCAGGCGCGTTAGCGCGGGATCGGGAAACGGGGAAGGACGGCAATGAGCTATCAGGCGTCGTGCCACTGCGGTGCGGTTACGGTCGATGTCGACGCGGAGCCGCCAACCGAGGTGATTTCCTGCAACTGCTCCCATTGCCGCAAGAAGGGCTTCCTGCTCGCCTTCGTGCCGAGGGACAAGGTCCAGGTGAATGGGGAAGAGGCGCTGGGAGAATACCGATTCAACAAACAGGTGATTGCCCATCGATTTTGCCGGACCTGCGGGGTGCAACCGTTTGCCGAGGGGCCCGGGCCGGACGGACCGGGCGCGATGATCAACGTGCGCTGCGTTCCCGAACTGGATCTCGACAGCCTTAAAATCACCCTTTTTGACGGTGCAAGCCACTAGTTCCGTTGCTATTTTGTTCGCGTCCCTTCAAATGAAACGGTGACTTCTCTTCGACTTCCCGCACTTCATGCAACGCACGCCGGAATCTGGATAGCCGATGCATCGGGCGAGGTGCGCGAGGCAACGAGGGGGGAGGCGATCGCCCGGGCGGCCGAGACTCCCCACATCATCCTGAACGCGCCGCTGGTCGGTCAAAGGCTCGGCTACGCCGAACTCTCGGGCCTCGACCTGCTCGAGCTGTTCGCCTTCATCCATCCCGCGCGTTTCGCGGTGCCGACGCCGGCAGGGTTGAGCCGGGCCGCCGGGATAGAGCCGCCGTCGAGCGAATCCGAAGCCGCCGAAGTTCTTCAGCGGATCGCGGCGAGCCTGATCGAGCGGCTTGCCGACCCCCAATGGGCGGAGCGCGAAGGCGCGTGGACCGTCAATGCCAGCCTTCACCGGCTCGGCTGGTCGTGGGCTCCGCTGGTCGCCAAACGGCTCGAGCGGCCCGAGCGCGGCGAGCGAATGCTGTTCTCGCGGCTGGTGCAGTGGGAGGAAGCCGGCGACCGCCCGCCACCGCTAGCGACAGCCGTCGATCCGGATGACGCGGAGGTGAAACTCAATCGGCTGACGGGCACAAGGGCCGAGCCGCGCGAGGGGCAGAAAGCGATGGCGGTGGCCGCTTCGTCGGTGTTCGCTCCGCGCCGCTCGCGCGATGGGCCCAACATGCTGCTCGCTGAAGCCGGGACCGGTATCGGCAAGACTCTCGCCTATCTCGCGCCGGCGTCGTTGTGGGCGGAACGCTCGGGCGGGACCGTATGGGTGTCGACATTTACCAAGGCGCTGCAGCGGCAGCTCGATTCCGAGGGGCCGAAACTGTTCGCCGATCGGGACGAGCGCGCGCGTCGGATCGTCATCCGCAAGGGCCGCGAGAATTACCTGTGCCTGCTCAATCTCGAGGATGCGTTGCAGGGCGGCTTTTCCGGCCGGCCGGCGATCCTAGCGCAGCTGGTCGGGCGGTGGGCGGCTTACACCAAGGACGGCGACATGGTCGGCGGCGACCTTCCAGGCTGGCTGCCAAGCCTGTTCCGACGCGCCGGATCGACCGCACTGACCGACCGTCGCGGCGAGTGCGTATACGGCGGCTGCCCGCATTATCGGCGCTGCTTCGTCGAGCGGGCGGAGCGGGCGGGGCGCGAGGCCGACCTGGTGATCGCCAATCACGCGCTGGTGATGATCAATGCAGCGCGGTCGCGCGAGACCGCGCCGCAACAGATCGTGTTCGACGAGGGCCATCATCTGTTCGACGCGGCCGATTCGACTTTCGCGGTCGCCCTGAGCGGGCAGGAGGCGATCGAGATGCGGCGCTGGATCGTCGGTCCCGAAGGCAAGTCGCGCGGGCGTCGGCGAGGACTTGCGGCGCGGCTGATGGACGTCGCGTCCTACGATGACCAGGGCGCGGCGGCGCTGGAGCAGGCGATCGAGGCGGCTCTGGCGCTCCCGTCCGACGGGTGGCTGGCGCGGATCGCCGAAGGCGCGCCGTTCGGGCCGATCGAGGCGCTGCTCGCGGAGGTTCGGGGCACCGTCTATTCGCGGGCGAAGGCGCAGGATGCGGGATACGGCATCGAGACGGAGCTTGCCGAGCCGGACGGCGCGCTTGTCAGCCGCGCCGCGGCCGCGCTCGAGGCCCTGGAGGCACTCAACAAGCCGCTGGCGGTGCTGTCGCGGCGGCTGGAGGCGGTGCTGGAGGACGCGCCCGATTGGCTCGACAGCCAGGCGCGAGCGCGGGTCGAAGGCGCGATCAACGGCCTCGGCTGGAGGCGCGAGACGCTTGCCGCCTGGGGAGCCTTGCTTGCTCGGATCGGTGGCCCCGCAGACGGCGATTTCGTCGACTGGCTAGCAGTCGAGCGGATCGACGGGCGCGAATATGACATCGCGATCAACCGCCGCTGGCTCGACCCCACCCGGCCGCTCGCCGAGGTGGTGCTGAAGCCGGCGCAGGGGGTGCTCGTCACCTCGGCGACGCTTCGCGGCGGCGACGGCTGGGAAGGCGCCGAACAGCGCACGGGCGCGGCTCACCTCGATTGCGGCGCCGGCCGGTTCGAGGCGGAAAGCCCGTTCGACTATGCCGCCTCCTCCGAAGTCCTCATTGTCACCGACATCAGGCAGGGCGACCTATCCGCGCTCGCAGGCGGCTATGCGCGGCTGATCGAAGCGGCCGAAGGCGGAACCCTTGGCCTGTTCACGGCGATCCAGCGCCTAAAAGCGGTCCACGCCCGGATCGCCGACCGGCTCGCTCGCGAGGGTCTGCCGCTGCTTGCCCAGCATGTCGATCCGATCGACCCCGGCACGCTGGTCGATATCTTCCGCGACGACCCGCGCGCGTCGCTGCTTGGAACCGACGCGCTTCGCGACGGGGTCGACGTTCCGGGCGAGTCGCTCAGGCTGGTGGTGCTGGAGCGAGTGCCGTGGCCGCGGCCGACCGTTCTTCACGCGGCGCGCCGGATGGCGGGCGGCGGCAGCGCCTATGACGACCGCGTCGTACGGGCGCGGCTGGCGCAGGCGTTCGGGCGGCTGATCCGGCGGAACTCCGACCGCGGGGTGTTCGTGATCCTGTCGGCTGCGATGCCGTCGCGCCTGCTCCGAGCCTTTCCGGCGGCGGTCCAGGTCAGCCGCGTTCCGCTCGAGGAAGCGATTGTGCGGGTAAAAGCGAGGCTTGCGAAGGGCCCCGGCGAACGGGCGTCAGTCGTAAAGAGCGGAGGCGAGGCGGTCGCGGATCTCAACTAGCCGGCCGACGTCCAGCTTCGGACCGCTGGGGGCCGTTTCCGGCCGCACCTGCGGATCCTCCGCCGTTTCAGCGGCGTCGGTGCCGCCGCGGCCGCGAAGCACCTTCTGAACCCCGCGAATCGTATAGCCCTCGTCGTTGAGCAGCCGGTTGATCCGGCGTGCAAGCTCGACGTCGTCGGGGCGGTAATAGCGACGGTTTCCGGCGCGCTGCAGCGGCTTGAGCTGGGGAAACTTGGTTTCCCAGTAGCGAAGGATGTGCTGCGCGACCCCGAGCTCGGCCGAAAGCTCGCCGATCGTCTTGAAAGCGCCCGGAGCCTTCGCGGCGGACACCGCGACTATCGGGCGATTCTGTCGCGAAGGATCTGGCTTGCCCGGAAGGTCATCACCCGGCGCGGTGCAATCGGCACTTCGACACCGGTCTTGGGATTGCGCCCGACGCGCTGCCCCTTGTCGCGGAGGATGAAGCTTCCGAACCCGGAAATTTTCACATTCTCCCCGTCGGCCAGCGAATGGCACATGTGATGGAGCACGCGCTCCACGAAGCTGGCCGATTCGGCGCGCGAGAGTCCGAGGTTGCGGTGCACGACGTCGGCAAGGTCGGCGCGAGTCAGCGTCCCGTTCAAGCCGGTCTGCCCGATCCGTGCGATTCCCAGGTCAGCCATGTCTATCTTCTCCCGCCCCCGTTTAGCGCCGATTCCGGTTCACGACCGTAACGGAATTGTCTGATGTCGGCAATTCGACATTCGCCGAATTTCCAAATTTATTCAATATCTGAGCGCTGCTGCGCCCCATGTAAAGCCACCGCCCATCGCTTCAAGCACGACGATGTCGCCGCGCTTGATCCGGCCGTCGCGGACGGCGGTGTCCAAAGCAAGCGGAACCGACGCCGCCGAGGTGTTGGCATGCTGGTCGACGGTGACCACCACCTTCTCCGGCGGAAGGCCGAGTTTTTTCGACGTGGCGTCGAGAATGCGGGCGTTCGCCTGGTGGGGGACGACCCAGTCCACGTCGTCTGCGGTCAATCCCGCAGCCGCCAAAACCTCCGAAAGCACGTCGGCGAGGTTGACGACGGCGTGACGGAAGACCTCGCGCCCCTTCATCCGCAACTTGCCGACGGTGCCGGTCGTCGACGGGCCGCCGTCGACGAACAGCAGGTCGTTGTGGCGCCCGTCGGCATGAAGCCGGGTGGCAAGGATCCCGCTTTCGCCTTCCCGCGACTCGAGAACCAAGGCGCCGGCCCCGTCGCCGAACAGGACGCAGGTGCCGCGGTCCTCCCAGTCGAGGATCCGGCTGAACGTCTCGGCGCCGATGACCAGCGCGCGCTTCGAAGCGCCGGAGCGGAGCATCGAATCGGCGACGGTGAGCGCATAGAGGAATCCGGTGCACACGGCGTGGACGTCGAAGGCCACGCAATCGTCGATTCCGAGCATCGCCTGGACCTTAGTCGCGGACGACGGGAAGGTCTGGTCGGGAGTCGCGGTGGCGAGGACGATCAGGCCGATATCGCCGGGCTGAAGCCCGGCCTGGTCGAGCGCGGCAAGCGCCGCATCGCGGGCCAGAGTCGCGGTCGTCTCGCCATCGCCGGCGATGTGGCGGTTGCGAATTCCGGTCCGCTCGACGATCCACTGGTCGGACGTGTCGACCGTTTTCGCCAGCTCCTCATTCGAGACTCGGCGCTTGGGAAGCGCAGATCCGACACCGGCGATGACGGAGCGGACGGCCATCACTCGGCCTCGTTGTTGAAGGCGTGCGCCCGGAAATTGTCGAGGTCGTCGCCGATCTTGCGGGTGATGTCGTTGCGGACCATGCGCGAAGCGACCCGGATCGCGTTGGCGACGCCTTTGGGGTTGGCGCTTCCATGGCTTTTCACGACCAGCCCGTTGAGGCCAAGGAAGACTGCGCCATTGTGATTGTTGGGGTCGAGGTGGACCTTGAGCAGGTTCAGCGCCGGCCTGGACAGCGCGAAGCCGGCCTTGGAGCGAAGCGAGCTCTTGAAGGCGCGGCGAAGCAGGTCGGTGACGAAACGAGCCGTGCCCTCGGCGGTCTTCAGCGCGATGTTCCCGGAAAAGCCGTCGGTGACGACGACGTCGATATTGCCGCGCGACAATTGGTCGCCTTCGGTGAAGCCGTCGAAGCGAAGCGGGAGGTAATCGGCTTCGCGCAGGAGGGCCGCGGCCTCCTTCAGCTCGCCGGTTCCCTTGAGTTCCTCGGTGCCGATGTTGAGTAGCCGGACCCGGGGCTTTTCGATCTTCAGCCCGGTCCGGGAGTAGGCGGCGCCCATCACAGCGAACTGGACCAGGTTCTGCGCATCGCATTCGGTGTTGGCGCCGAGGTCGAGCATCACCACGTCGGTGTCGCCGAGCGTTGGCAGAAGCGCGGCAAGCGCGGGGCGGTCGATTCCGGGCATCGTCCGAAGCGCAAGCTTCGACATCGCCATCAGGGCGCCGGTGTTGCCGCCTGACACCGCGGCGTCGGCGCGGCCGTCCTTCACGGCGTTGATCGCCATTCCCATCGACGTCGTGCGGGCGCGGCGGATCGCCTGGGTCGGCTTTTCGCCGGCTGCGATCGCTTCGGTGGTGTGGGCAATCTCCACGGCCGATTCGACCCGGCCGTGCTTCTTCAGCTCCGGCCCGATGAGCCGGTCGTCACCGAAGATCAGGAAGCGAAGCTCGGGATCGCGCCTGTGTGCGCGCGCGACTCCGGCGACCATCGCCGCCGGGCCGCTGTCTCCGCCCATGGCGTCGATCGCGATGCGCGGGGCTGCGTCCATCGCCTGCTAGCCCCTCCGCTCCGCTGCGCTCAGCCCTCGTCCGAGACGATTTCGCGGCCGTTGTAGTGGCCGCATGCCTGGCACATGTTGTGCGGCAGTTTCAGCTCGCCGCAATTCGGGCATTCCTGGAACTGGGTCGGCTTCAGCGCATGATGGCTGCGGCGCATGTTGCGCTTCGAAGGCGAGGTTTTTCTCTTGGGGACAGCCATTCCGGCACCTGTGTGAATTGCAAAAAAATTGGCGACGATCTGCGCCGATTTCCAGCAGCTTTAGCTGCGGCGGCGGCCGGAACGTCGCGAACCGCGGCTCCTATAGCGAACG
>DATAKH010000203.1:0-7783 GCA_036261735.1 Sphingomicrobium sp. | reverse complement strand
GGATCTCGATGTCCGCGGCCATTCCCTGGGCTCCGCCGGACGGCTGGTGGATCATGATCCGGCTGTTGGACAACGCTACCCGCATCCCCGGCTCGCCCGCCGCGAGGAGGAAGCTTCCCATTGATGCGGCCTGGCCGATGCACACGGTCCCGATCTTGGGCCGGATGTATTGCATCGTGTCGTGGATCGCCATTCCGGCGGTCACCACACCGCCGGGCGAGTTGATGTACATGAAGATGTCCTTCTTCGGGTTCTCCGACTCGAGGAAGAGCAGCTGCGCGGTGACGAGGCTGGCCATGTGGTCCTCGACGGCGCCGGTGATGAAGACGATCCTCTCGCGAAGCAGCCGCGAATAGATGTCGAAGCTGCGCTCGCCGCGGTTCGATTGTTCGATGACGATCGGAACGAGCTGCGAGATGATGTCCTGATGATCCATGGTGGGTGTCGGTCCTAACGTGATTGTGAGCCTCAGCCTACATCGGGCGGAAGCGGGAAAGGTTCAAGCGTCTGCCGCGGGAGGCGCGTCCAGCGACAGATACGCCAGCCGTCGCATCTCCCGCCGGCCGCGGGTCACCGTGTCGAGGATCAGCCCGGCGAAGAAGCAAAGCACAGCGACGATCGTCATTCCCGTTACCAGGATCGCTGTCGGCAGCCGCGGCACCAGTCCCGTGTGGATGTAGGTGATGACCAGCGGGATCGACAGGACCAGCGCCGCCGCGAGCAGCAGGCCCCCGATCGCTCCGTAGAACAATGTCGGCCGCTCCATCCGGTACAAGGTCCCGATCGTCTTCAGTATCCGCCACCCGTCGCCGAAGGTCGAAAGCTTCGATTCCGACCCTTCCGGCCTCGCCAGGTAGCGCGTCTCCACCTCCCCGACCGGCATCGTCAGCTCGAGCGCGTGGACGCTCATCTCGGTCTCGATCTCGAAGCCGCTCGAAAGCACCGGAAAGCTCTTCACGAACCGCCGCGAAAACACGCGGTAGCCCGAGAAGATGTCGTTGAAGCTGCGCCCGAACAGGCGGGCGAGAAGGCCGGTGAAGACACGGTTTCCGATTACGTGCCCGCCTCGATAGGCGTCTTTTTCCTGGTGCCGCCGGGTGCCGACGACCATGTCGAGCTGCTCGGCCAGCAGAAGCTCGACCATCTTCGGCGCGGCTTCGGGGTCGTAGGTCAGATCGCCGTCCGCCATCACGTAAACGTCGGCGTCGATGTCGGCGAACATCCGCCGGACGACATGGCCCTTGCCCTGTTGCCGCTCCGAACGGACGACCGCCCCCGCTTCGGCCGCAACCTTGCGCGTTCGGTCGGCGCTGTTGTTATCGTAGACGAAGACGGTCGCTTGCGGCAGCGCCGCGCGAAAGCCTTGGACGGTGGAGCCGATTGTCGCTTCCTCGTTGAAGCACGGCAGCAGCACTGCAATTCGCGGTTCAGCGGACCTGGCCATCGTCCCCCCGGCGCCGTCGTCGCTTACTTGCCGCTTTTGGCAGGCTTCTTAGCCGGAGTCTTCTTTGCCGGGTCCTTCTTCGCCGCCTTCTCGGCCGCAGCCTCGTTCGACGGTTCGCTCTTTACCGGCTTGGCGGGCTTCGGCTTGTCCGTCTTTTCGGGCGTCAGCTTCGCCTTCTTCGGAGCGGCTTCCGCCTTGGTTTTCATCGGCTGCTTCGCCTCGGCCGCCTTTGCCTTGCCCTTAGCGCCCTTTTTGGGCTTCGCCTCGCCGACGTCGTGGCCGCAGCCGGGGCCGTGCACATGCCCTTCCTCGCTCTCGAGGTCGGCTTCAACTTCCTCGCGGGTCGCGGTGCGGTCGGTGATCTCTGCCTTCGAGAAGAGGAAATCGACGACCTTGTCCTCATATAGCGGCGCCCTGAGCTGCGCGGCCGCGCCCGGCTCCTGCTGCACGTACTGGATGAATCGCTCACGGTCCTTCGGCTGGTATTGAGCGGCCGCCTGGGCAATGAGCCGGTTCATCTCGGGCTCGGTGATCTCGACGCCGTTCGCGCCGCCGATTTCCGACAACAACAGGCCGAGGCGCACGCGCCGCTCCGCGATCTTGCGGTAATCGTCGGATTCGCCCTCGATCTCGGCGAGAGCTGCCTTGGGATCGGGCTCGTGGCTCGCCTCGTGGCGAAGCTGCTGCATGATGTTCTCGAACTCGGCGTCGACCATCGATTGCGGGACTTCGAAATCGGCGCGCTCGGCGAGCTGGTCGAGCAGCCGCCGCTTCATGTGCGTGCGGGTCAGCGCATTGAGCTCCTGGCCCTGCTGGTCGCGCAAGATTTCGCGAAGCTTGTCGAGGCTGTCGAGGCCGAGCGACTTGGCGAACTCGTCATCCGCCTTGGCTTCGGTCGCGAGCTTCACTTGCTTGACGGTGACGTCGAAGACCGCCTCCTTACCCTTCAGGTTGGCCGCCGGATAATCCTTCGGGAAGGTGACCGTCACTTCGCGCTTGTCGCCGGCCTTGGCGCCGACGAGCTGTTCCTCGAATCCGGGAATGAGCCGGCCCGAGCCGAGCTCGAGCGACATGTCATCGCCCTTGCCGCCCTCAAACGGCGTGCCGCCCACCTTGCCTTCGAAATCCATGACGACGAGGTCGCCGTTCTCGGCCTTGTGCCCCTTCGGCGCGTCCTTCCAGCCCTTGTTCGTCTTTAGCAGCCGCTCGATCTGCTCATCGACGGCTTTCTCGTCCGGCTCGATGGTCAGCCGCTCGAGCTTGATCCCGCTGATGTCAGGCTTCGGGATTTCGGGAAGCGCCTCCAGCCGGACCCGGACCTCGGCATCCTTGCCGGGAGCATATTTTTCGTCGAGCTCGACCTCGGGCTGCATCGCCGGGCGTAGCTTGTTCTGCTCGAGGAGCTTCTGGACTCCGTCCTGGACTGCGCTGCTAAGCGCGTCGCGTTCCAGGTTCTCGCCGTGCATCTTCTTGATAAGGTTCGGCGGCACCTTGCCGGGACGGAAGCCGGGCATCCGCACCTGCGGCGCCATGCGCTTCACTTCCTGGTCGACTCGCGCGCTGATGTCCTTTGCCGGGATGGTCAGCATGAAGGCGCGCTTCAGGCCTTCGTTCTCGGTCTCGACGGTCTTGATTGTCACTGTCTCAATTCCTTGAACTCAATTCTTCCGCCGGCGGGCGATTTTTCGTGCTCGGCAAGCCCCCGGCTTGCCTGTGCGCGAAAATGGTGCGCGCGGAGGGACTCGAACCCCCACGTCTTGTGGACACTGGAACCTAAATCCAGCGCGTCTACCAATTCCGCCACGCGCGCGGACGCTCTTCGAAAGGTGGCGGGCCTATAGCAAGGCTGGCCGATGGGGCAAGCAGGCTCAATCTCTTTGCCCCCTGCAACTTGCCGCCAGGTGGCGGCGTTTGGATGGGCAAGGAGAGAGCCGATCCAACAGCAACCGCCCGAAACGCCCGTTCCGCAACCGCCGCCGGAGACTCCGCAGCCGACCCAGCCGGGCCATGCCGAGCCGCCTCCCCAGGAAGCGCCGCCGCCGCAGCCCGATATCGACGTGCCCGATCCGGGGCAGCCGGCCACTTCGCCGGGGCCCGCTCCGGGACAACCGACCGGCTGATCATCGCCGCAGCCGGGCCGAGGCGACGATAGCCTCGAAATCGTCCAGCTCGTCGGGAAAGTAATGCGACCGAGCCGCGTCGAGCATGATCAGGTAGAGCCGACCGCCGATCACCGCTCCCACCGCGCGACCCTTACGCCACAGCTCGTCGGAATCTAGATGCTCATAGTCTAGCTCGAAACCGGGATGGCCCAGGAACTGCCGGGGTTTCAGCGACAGGGTCCGGAAATCGACCGCCCCGCCGCGCACCCGGTAGGCGCTTTCGAGAAGCGCCTGGATTTCCGGAGCCGTCATGTCCGAGTGGAACCTCGGCACCTGCTGGGCATCGCGCGAGTTGGTCTCAACCAGGTACTTTCCGTGGGGAAGTCCGCTGACGAAGGTCAAATCGTCGAGCAGCGGCCCGTTGAGGGTCCAGTCCTCGACCCACTTAACGTCGTCGAAAAGGACATGCCGCTGCCGGTTCCACTCGCGCGTGGGCGTGACCGTCATCGACCCGTCGCCGACCTTCACCTCGCGCGCGCGGACAAGGCTGTAATAATTGCTGAAGCCCCCTTCGCCCATGCCAGTGCATCCCGGCAGCGCCAGCGACAAAGAGGCGGCGAGCAGGACGATCTTGCGGTTCATCGCCACCTCCTCAGCCGATCATCTGCCGGATGAAGGGCGCGTCCGGCGCGTCCGGCTTCATCGACAAATAGCGGGACAGCGCAGCCCGCCCCTCGCCCTTGCGTCCCTGCTTGATCAGCGACAGCCCGTGCCAGCGCCACGCTTCCGGCGGCGCGTCGGGATAGGCGACCGCAATCGCATAGCTTTGCTCGGCGCGCCTGGCGTCCCCAAGGCTGTCGCGATTGCGAAGCCGCCAGACCTCACCCTCGTAAAATCGCAGCAGCCCGTTCCAGCCGTCGGCGGCGAGAGTCTCGATCACATATTGGCTCGCGCCCGGGTCGTTGAGCTTGACCTGGTCGTCGAGCAGCATCTGCCGGATCGGAGCGATAGCCCGCAGGTAACGGGCCCGCCCCGTCTCGTAGGTGCGCCCGGGCACCCTCAGCTCGGCGGCGCTGACCTTCAGGTCGGCCATCCGGCTCTCTGCCGCGGGATGAGTGTCGAACAGGCCGTAGCCGCGGTCGCGATGCTTGCGGCGGTACCTTGCACTGGCATCCATTTCGCCGATCAGTTGCGCCCATGTGTTCGACATTTCCACGGGATCGTAGCCGGCCTCGGCGATCAGCTTTGCACCCATTGCATCGGCTTCGGCCTCTAACTCGCGACTGTAGCGGAACAGGGTCAGGATCGCTCCGAGCTGCGCCAGCTGGACGTAATCGCCCATATAGACTCCAGCCCCTGCGCCCCCCACTCCGGCCGCCATCGAGGCGATCGACAGGATGTCGGTCTTGCGCCGCATGTCGCGCCACTGGCGGATCATGTGCCGTCGAAGGAAATGCCCCGATTCGTGCGCCAGCACGCCGGCGAGCTGTGCCTCGTTGCGCATCCTCAGCAATAGGCCCGAGAAGACCACCGAGAAGCCGCTCGGGAACATCATCGCGTTGAACTCGGGGATTCGCACCACATAGATGCGCATGTCCTTCGCGGCCGGCCCGCCGACCTTGCCGATAAGGTCGCGGACGTAACTCCGAACGCCTTCATCCTCGATCACGAGATTGGACCCGGCGATTTCCTCCTCGACCCGGTCCATCTGCTGCCACAGGCCCTGCTCGTCCGCCTCGGTCGGCCTGTAACCGGGACCGATCAGCGGGATCATGTCGGAAGGCTTGATCCGGGCCTGCGCGACCCCGGTCATCGTGGCGGCGGCGAGCGCGCCTCCGCCGGCGAGCACCGATCGGCGGCTTATCTCGCAGCGGATACACATCAGCTTTTCGCCTTCTGCTGCCGGCGGATCTCAAGCCCCGGTTTCATCCGCCCCAAGAGCCGTTCAACCATAAGCGCCGCGCCCTGAGGCGTTCGGATGTCACCGAACGTGACTCCGGGCAGCTGGCTTCCCGTCTGGAGCACGTTGAACCAAACCACTTCGCCGGTGCGAAGGTCGACCAGCGACGCATAGGCCAGCTGACTCTGTCCGCCGCTTGGCGCGCAGAAGCCGATGAAGCAGCCCGCGATCCCGAGAACCTGCATCGCGACACGCCCGGTCGACGCCCGTTCGTCCTCGGCGTGAAGGAAGAGCATGTAGTCGAAGCCGGTCTTCCTGCCGAAAGCGACCGCGTCTTCCCCAAGCGTATATTCGAGGCCGCGCCGCCGCTTCGTCGGCAAGGCGACTCCAAGATATTTGTGAAGCACGATCGACTGATCGACCACAAAGTTGAGCCGCTCGATCTCAGCGACGGTGTCGGCATCCACGCCGGGGACGTCGCCGCGGCGCTCCGCAATCAGGAGCTTGCCGCCGCGCTCACCCTGCTGCGCCTTCAGTGCGGCGATGATGTTGGTTCGGGCCGCCTCCGTCCAGTCCGCCCGCGGCTCGGTCATCCCGCCGGTTGTCACCGATCCGACGCTGACGTCGGGCCGAAGCACGAGCAGCTTGTAGTCCCCTTGCGGCGGAGTGAATTGAAGGTCGGCGAACTGGCGGGTCTGGACGCACGCCGAAAGGGCGATACTCGACGCTATGGCAATAGCAATCCCCGACTTGCGCATTTACGGACTCCGCGCAGCCGCTACTGCGGCAATAGCGCTACTGAACGCGATTCGCCGAAAAATGCAAGCTTTTGAGTGGCCTACGCGTTCAGTCCAGCTTCGCCCGAAGCCGCTCGTTGACGATCTTCGGGTTGGCCTTGCCGGCCATCGCCTTCATCACCTGCCCGACGAAGAAGCCGAACAGCTGCTCCTTGCCAGCCTTGTACTGCTCGACCTTGTCGGCATTGGCGGCGAGCACCTCGTCGACGATGCGATCGATCTCGCCGGTATCGCTGGTCTGCTTGAGCCCGCGCTCCTCGACGATCTCGCCAGCGCCCTTGCCGGTCTCCAGCATGATCTCGAAGACCTGCTTGGCGAGCGTCCCAGACAGGGTGCCATCGGCGACCAGCTTGAGAAGCTCGCCGGCTGACTCGGGCGTGACAGGACTCTCCGAAATCGACTTTTCGAGCCGGTTGAGGGCACCGAAATATTCCGAGGCGGTCCAATTCGCCGCCGCCTTGGGCTCCACCCCGGTCTCCAGAAGCGCGTCGAACCAGCGGGCGATGTCGACGTCGGCGGTCAGCACACTCGCGTTGTACGGCGTGATCCCGAGCGCCTCGTAGCGCTTGCGCTTGGCGTCCGGCAGCTCTGGCAGGCTCGCCCGACACTCTTCCAGGAAGGCGTCGTCCAGTTCGAGCGGAAGCAAATCGGGATCAGGGAAGTAGCGGTAGTCGTGCGCATCTTCCTTCGACCGCAGCGACCGGGTGACGCCCTTGTCGGGGTCGTAGAGGCGCGTTTCCTGGACGACCGCGCCGCCGGTCTCGATGAGTTCGATCTGGCGCTTCGCCTCATGCTCGACGACCGCCATCACGAAGCGCACGGAGTTGACGTTCTTGGTCTCGGTCCGGGTACCCAGCTCGCCTCCGGGCTTCCGAACGCTGACATTGACGTCGGCGCGCATCGAGCCCTCTTCCATATTGCCGTCGCACGAGCCAACGAAGCGCAGGATCGCTCTCAGCTTTCGCAAATAAGCCCCTGCTTCGGCTGGAGAACGCATGTCGGGCCGCGACACGATTTCCATCAGCGCAACGCCGCAGCGGTTGAGATCGACGTAGCTCATCGTCGCATGCTGGTCGTGCATCAGCTTGCCCGCGTCCTGCTCGACGTGGATCCGCTCGATCCCGATGCTTTTGGCCGAGCTCTCGTCCTGCTCGTCCAGCAGGATCTCGACTTCGCCCTCGCCCACCAGCGGATGGTAGAGCTGGCTGATCTGGTAGCCCTGCGGAAGGTCGGCGTAGAAATAATTCTTGCGGTCGAAACGCGAGAATTTGTTGATCTTCGCCTCGAGCGCCATCCCCGTTCGCACCGCCTGGCGGATGCATTCCTTGTTCGGCACCGGAAGCATCCCCGGCATCGCCGCATCGACCAGGCTCACCTGCGTGTTCGGCTCCGCCCCGAAGGCGGTCGCAGCGCCCGAAAACAGCTTCGAAGCTGTCGCGGTGATCTGCGCATGGACCTCCAGGCCGACCACGACCTCCCACTCGCCAGTGTCGCCTTTGATGCGGAATTCAGTCATGCCGTTTTCCAGGACTCGCCCTCA
>DATAKH010000201.1:0-5389 GCA_036261735.1 Sphingomicrobium sp. | reverse complement strand
GGACGCCAAGCCCGCCGAAACTCCCGAGGTCGAGCCCGACAGCTCCCCGATGGTCGAGCGCCCGACCGACGAGGAGCCGCCGATCGCGGACACTCAAGCCGCTGCCGAGCCCGAGCCGAAGCCCAAGGCAAGGCGAAGCCGCAAGAAGAAGGCTGAAAGCCCCGATGCGCCCGAGCCGGCTCCGCCGGAGGCGCCTCCGGCCGAGACGGCCGACGACGCTCAGCCGGCCGACAAGCCGAAGCGGCGGACCCGCAAGGCAAAGCCGAAGACTGAGCCGGACAAGCCTTCGAAGGCCTCCGCCTCGGTCGCGGACAACGATCCCAACGGAGAGGAATCCGGCAAGCCTCGAAGCGGCTGGTGGCAGCGCACTTTCGGCTAGGCTTGCGGAGAGGTAGCGAAAGGCCCTGGTTTCATGCAGGGTTCAGGGCGGTAGTGTGAGGAACGGATGATGATTTCCGCTCTGTCCCGGCTGATGCGCCTGGTGATGATGGCGCTGGTCCTGGCGGTGTCGGTGACAACGCCGGTCGCCGCCGCCGATTCCGAGCCGTCGTCGCTCCGCGATGCCGAGACGGAGCTGCTTTTTCGGGAGATGGGGGCGCCGCTGTTCAGGGCCGCCGACCTCAGTCCGGACAGCGTCCGAATCGTCCTTCTCAACGATCCCGAAATCAACGCCTTCGTTGCCAGCGGCCAGACGGTTTATATCCAGTCCGGGCTGCTTCTTGCCGCGGACAATGTGAACCAGCTCCAGGGCGTCGTCGCCCATGAACTCGGCCATGTCGCTGGGGGCCATTCGATTCGCCTTCAGCAAGGCATAGGAACAGCGACCGGGATTACCGTTGCGACGATGATCCTCGGGGCGATCGCAGTCGCAGCCGGCGCCGGCGACGCTGGAATGGGGATCATGATGGCGGGGCAACGGGCCGCGCTGGGCAAGCTACTCGCTTTTACACGCGCGCAGGAAAGCAGCGCCGACGCCGCCGGTGCGGCCTATCTGTCGAGAGCGGGAATCAGCGGGAAGGGCATGCTCGCATTCTTCGGCAAGCTCCAGAACCAGGAATATCGCCTGGCGATCTACGAAACGGAAAGCTACGACAGAACGCACCCCCTCTCGACGGAGCGAATCCAGGCGCTTGAGACGAAGCTAAAGGCGGATGCGGCCTGGAACAGGCCGGTAGACCCGAAGCTGGAAGAGCAGTTCCAGCGCGTGAAGGCGAAGCTTTACGGGTTCGTCAACGCGAAGCAGGCCGTGATCAAATATCCGGAAAGCGACACGAGCGTACCGGGCCATTATGCGCGGGCTTATGCCTATCACGTGAGCGGCTATCCGCAGAAGGCTGTGGCGGAGGCCGATGCCCTTCTCGCAATCGACCCGCACGACCCGTTCTTCCTCGAGCTCAAGGGTCAGATCCTGCTCGAGTCCGGCCGTGCTGCCGACGCCATCGCTCCCCTCCGCGAAGCGACGGAGCGCTCGGGCGACTCACCGCTTATCGCTTCCATGCTCGGTCACGCGCTGATCGCGACCGAGAAGCGCGAGAATTTCATCGAGGCCAAGCAGGTGCTCAAGTCCGCGGTCAACCGGGACAATGAAAACCCGTTCGCCTGGTACCAGCTGGGAGTGATCTACAACCAGGAAGGCGACGCTGCCCGGGCCGCGCTTGCGACCGCCGAGCGGAACAACCTCGAAGGCAAGCCCAAGCTGGCGCTGGCAAGCGCCGAAGCCGCGATGAAGGGCATTGCCGCAGGCACTCCGGACTATCTTCGCGCCCAGGACATCGCCATGGTCTCGCGCGCGGAACTCGCCAAGACAGACAAGCGCTACCGGGAAAAAACCGACAAGTGAACAGTTCACCAACACCGCCCGCGGGGCGTCTCGGGGCGGCGATCATCGGGGGCGCGATTGGCGCCGTCCTGATGACCGCGATCCTTCTTTTTGCCGCACCGCAGCTGCTCGGAAGCCGCCTCGTCCGCTCCGGATTGATGGCGGATCCGCAAATCCTGGTCGATGCAAGCGAGGCGCTTCGCGACAAGCAATACGAGCCCGTGCTTGCGGAGCACCGCGCCGAGATCGAAACCCCGTTCGCCACGTCCTGGAAGGGAGCGAGCAAGCCCGACGTCACGCTTGTCGAATTCTTCGATTACGCCTGCCCTTATTGCAAGGCGAGCAACCCCGACATCGAGCGGCTGCTTCGGGAGGACAAGGGGCTCCGGGTCGTCTATCGCGAGCTTCCGATCCTCGGCGAGGATAGCGTCGCGGCGGCGCGGCTTTCGCTCACCGCCTCCAAGGCGGGACGCTTCGCGCAATTCCATGACGCTTTGTGGGAAGCGGGGCGGCCGGGCCCGCAAACGCTCGCCGTTGCAAGCGAGGCGGCGGGATTGACGGGCCCGCCGTCCGCGAGCCCCGACATCGAGGCCGAGCTGAAAAAGAACTTCCAGCTGGCGGGAGCGCTGGGCGCGACCGGCACTCCGCTGTTCGTTATCGGCGACCGGGTGCTGAACAGCGCGGTCGGCTACGACGAACTCAAGAAGGCCATCGAGCAGGCGCGAAGCGACCGCTGACCCTCACGAAAGCTCGTGCGGGTGATCGAGTGCGGCCGACCGCCGGCCGGCGCGCGAAAAGCGCTGCATCGCGAGATAGGTGTAGGACGTCGACCAGCCGATCAGCACCAGGCCGTTGAGCGATTCGATTCCGGTGACGATCCGGATCGGGCCGCTCGGGTAGAGGTCGCCGAAGCCGAGAGTCGTGTAGCTGGTGATCGAATAATAGAAATAATCGCTGAGCCCTTCGCCGGTCGCCCCGTTGATCGTGCCGAGGCCGAGATGGTCGTGCATCAGGTAATAGGCGGCCGCGTAAATGGCGATCTCGATCAGGTGAGCAATGAAAATTCCGGTGAGAAGCCGGGCCATGTGAGCGCGCAAGGTCACGGCCGCGCCCGAACGGATAGGCCAGCTCGTCGTCAGCACCTCGTAGTGGATGAAAATCGTCAGGATGGCGAGCGCAGCGGAAATCAGAAGCGCGTAAACGGTCGCGAGCATCGGCCTCCCCCCTCGATTTCCGGCTCATTGTATTCCGGGATCGGCGGTTTGCGAACTCAGTTGTGCGGAACGTCCTTGAAGCCCTGCGCGACGACATACCATTCCGACGAATCCTTGCGGCTGGCGGGCGGTTTTGCGTGCTTGACCGTTTCGAAGTGGCGCTTGAGTTCGGCGACCAGATTGGAATCGGCGCCGCCCGCCAGCACCTTGGCGACGAACGCCCCGCCGGGCCGCAGCACCTCTTTGGCAAATTCGAGCGCGGCTTCGACCAGGCCCATCGTCCGCAAATGGTCGGTCTGCGGGTGGCCGACGGTATTGGCCGCCATGTCAGAGAGGACAAGGTCCGCGGGGCCTCCGAGCTCCGCCTTCAGCCGGTCGGGCGCGGCCTCATCCATAAAGTCCATCTGAAGAATCGCGACCTCGTCGATGGGATCGGTCGGCAACAGGTCAATTCCGACGATCCTCGCCTTCGGCGAGCGGCGGCGGACGACCTGGCTCCATCCGCCCGGCGCGATGCCGAGATCGACAATTGCGGTGACGCCTTTCAGCAGCGAGAAGCGCTCGTCGAGCTCGAGCAGCTTGTAGGCCGCTCGGCTTCGGTAATTCTCCGCCTTGGCCCGCCGCACATACGGGTCGTTGAGTTGCCGCTCCAGCCAGCGGGTGGAGGAGGCGGTACGTCCGCGGGCGGTCCGGACTCGCTGGCGCGGCCCGCGGCCACGGCTCACAAGGTGAACCCGTCTCTTGCCATCATCGAACGCAGGATTCCTTCGCGGATTCCGCGGTCGGCGATCCCGAGCTTCGTCGCCGGCCAGATTTCGAGGATTGCCTGAAGGATCGCGCAGCCGGCGACCACGAGATCCGCTCGGTCCGGACCGATGCAGGGCAGCGCCGCCCGCTCTTCGAAGTCCATCTCGGCGATCATGGTGCTGATGGCGTGCACGGCATCGGTCGGGACATGGAGTCCGTCGACGGCTCGGCGGTCGTAGCTTGGCAAAGCGAGATGGACGCTTGCGAGAGTAGTGACGGTGCCGCTGGTGCCCAGCAGGCGGATTCCCTCGCGGTCCCGGGGAAGCATCGCCTCGAACTGGTCGAACGACCGCCGGACCCGCTCGCGCATGCGCTTGTACGCCTTGACCCTGTCTTCGCCCTCGATCGCCTCGCGGCCCTCGCTGTCGGTCAGCGAAGCCACCCCCCACGGGGCGCTCCACCAGCTCCGAATCGACGGAACGCCGCTTAGCTGGTCGATCAGGACCAGCTCGGTCGACCCGCCGCCGATGTCGAAAATGAGGGCCGGGCCTTCGCCGGGCTCGAGCAATTTGTGGCAGCCGAGCATGGCCAGCCGGGCCTCCTCGGCGGGATCGATGATCTCCAGCGCGATACCGGTTTGCTCTCGAACCCGCTCGACGAACTTGCGGCCATTGGCGGCTCGCCGGCATGCCTCCGTCGCTACCGACCGCGACAGCGAGACATGGCGGCGCCTGAGCTTGTCAGCGCAGATGGACAGTGCGCCGACGGCGCGGTCCATCGCCTCGTCGGACAGCTTGCCAGTGCGCGACAAGCCGTCGCCAAGGCGAACGATTCGGGAAAAGGCGTCGATCACGGTGAAGCCGCCATCGCTCGGCCGAGCGACCAGCAGCCTGCAGCTGTTGGTGCCGAGGTCGAGCGCGCCATAGGTGTGGCGATGAGAATGTAAACGGGGGAGCCGCCGTTCCGGCGGCATCGACAAGGCCGGTTCCTCCCGCATCTGCGGTCCCGGCGCGCTGGCGACATCCTGCGCCATCAAGCAAACGCCCGTTCTTATCCTTCCACCGCCGGGTGATACCGACGGCTGACTTGCCCCGAATGTAGGCCCGAATAGGGTAAGAGGGCAAGATTGCGGGGTTTTCGGCCTATCTTTCGGCGTTGCGGCGGGCACGATCGGGCCGCCCGACGCCGGTTGACACCCGCTAGGGCTACTCCCTATCTCGCGCGCTCGCTGTCGCCGGCGATTGCCCCGTCGTCTAATGGTAAGACTACGGACTCTGAATCCGTCAATCGTGGTTCGAATCCACGCGGGGCATCCAGCCGCTCAGGCGTTCACGTCCAGCGAATAGCCTTCCGACCTGATTGTCCTGATCACGTCCTTGCCGCCGCCGGACTCGAGCGCCTGGCGAAGGCGGCGGATGTGGACGTCGACGGTCCGCAGCTCAATGTCCTCATTGTGCGGCCACACCTCCTCGAGCAGCTGCTGGCGCGAATAGACCTTCTCCGGATTCTGGAGGAAGTGGCGAAGGAGCCTGTATTCGGTTGGCCCGAGCGCCAGCGGCTCGCCATCGCGGCGGACCCGGTGGGCGGCGACGTCCATCTCGATTCCGGC
>DATAKH010000194.1:0-12130 GCA_036261735.1 Sphingomicrobium sp. | reverse complement strand
GTCGCCCTGCAGAGCGGCCGCGCGGCGCCGGAAGCGAAAATGCTGTCGAAGCCGTTCCACCTGAAGGACCTGGTGGCCGAGGTCGACCGGATCTTCCAGACCGAGGACCAGCACGGCCGTCTCTAAGGCCGTGCTCGGCCGTCTCTAAGGCCGTGCTCGGCCGCCTCTAGGCTCGCGAACGGCCGCGTTTCGGCGCTTGCGCCCTCGGCAAGCCACCCCTAAATGCCACCCCCGAGTGGGCGTGTAGCTCAGTGGTAGAGCACTGTGTTGACATCGCAGGGGTCGCAAGTTCAATCCTTGCCACGCCCACCATTTTTTCCTTCGGAATAGCCCTTTGGCCTCAGCCGTTTCGCGGCTGAGTTTCCCGACAATCGCGGCTCCGCAGTAGCGGCTTCAAGCTTTTTTCGCGACTGCAATGCGCTGGATCAATTCGGAACATGTTGTGTTCGGTTAAACCCATACCCACAATATGTGGGAGGGTGGAATGTTTTTCGACGTGGCGTTGGCGGAAGAAATCTGGACCGCGAAATACCGATTCCAAACGTCCGAAGGGCAAGGTGACGACAGCTTTGCAGCGACCGCCGAGCGGGTGGCGCGAGCGGTAGCCGAGGCGGAATCGCCCGCCAGCCGGGCGCTTTGGGAGCAGCGGTTTCGCGAGGCCATCGCCGACTTCCGCTTCATTCCGGCGGGAAGAGTGCTCGCCGGTGCCGGTACCGACCGCGCGGTCACCTTGTTCAATTGCTTCGTCATGGGGACCATCCCCGACAGCCTCGACGGCATCTTCGAGCATCTAAAGCAGGCCGCCCTGACGATGCAGCAGGGCGGCGGGGTGGGAATGGATTTCTCTACCATCCGCCCGAGCGGGACCCTGGTCCGCGGAGTTGCCGCCGACGCGTCGGGTCCGCTGAGCTTCATGGATTGCTGGGATTCGATGTGCCGGACGGTCCATTCCGCCGGCCAGCGGCGCGGGGCGATGATGGGATGCCTGCGGATCGATCACCCCGACATCGAGGCGTTCATCGATGCCAAGCGCGATCCGGCCCGATTCCGCAACTTCAACCTGTCGGTGCTGGTGACCGATGCCTTCATGACGGCCCTCGGAAGCGACAGCGAATGGCCGCTGGTCTTCAACGGCGCCACCATGCGCACCGTCCGCGCCCGCGAGCTGTGGGACAAGCTGATGCGCGCGACCTACGATGTCGCCGAGCCGGGCGTGATCTTCGTGGACCGGGCAAACGCGCAGAACAATCTCGGCTATTGCGAGACCATTTCCGCAAGCAATCCGTGCGGGGAACAGATGCTGCCTCCATACGGCGCCTGCCTGCTCGGCTCGATCAATCTCGCAAGGCTTGTGGACCGGCCGTTCGAGGAAGGCGCGCGCATCGACGAAGAGCAGCTCGGCGAGCTGACCCGGACCGCGGTGCGGATGCTCGACAATGTCATCGACATCTCGCGCTACCCGCTGCCGGAGCAGGAGGCGGAGGCGAAGGCGAAGCGTCGGATCGGGCTCGGTATTACCGGCCTCGCCGATGCCCTGCTGTTCTGCGGCGCCGCTTACGGTCGCAGCGAAGCCGTTGCGCTCACTCGCTCGTGGCTGAACACGATCAAGCGCGAAGCTTATCGCGCGTCGGCGCTGCTGGCCGGCGAGAAAGCGCCGTTCCCGCTCTACGACAAAGTCATCCTCGATCAACCGAACCTGACCTCGCTCGACGACGAGACCCGCGCCCTGATCGCAGAGCATGGCCTCCGCAACGGCTGTCTGACCTCGATCGCCCCGACCGGCACCACGTCGCTTCTCGCCGGCAATGTTTCGTCCGGCATCGAACCCGTGTTCGCCTATTCCTACACGCGCAAGATCCGCCAGCCGGACGGCACCACCCGCGAAGAGAAGGTCGAAGATTATGCGATGCGGCTATGGCGCGAGGTCAAGGGGGATGCGCCTCCGCCGCCCGAATTGTTCGTTTCCGCGCAGACACTTTCCCCTTCGGATCATCTGACCATGCAGGCGACCGCGCAGGCTCTGATCGACAGCTCGATCTCGAAGACCGTAAACTGCCCCGAGGACATCAGCTTTGAGGATTTCGCCGATATCTACGTCGAGGGCTACCATCTCGGCTGCAAGGGCTTGACGACCTATCGGCCCAATGCGGTTACGGGCTCTGTCCTCAGCGTCGGGGAGGCCAAACCGAAACCCGAACCGGAGACGCTCGCTCCGCGCGAGGAGCAGCTTCACGGCTCGACCTACAAGCTCAAATGGCCGGAGAGCCCGCACGCGGTCTACGTCACCATCAACGACGTCGAGCATGACGGGCAGCGCCGCCCGTTCGAGATGTTCATCAACTCCAAGAACATGGAGCATTATGCCTGGACCCTCGGCCTCACGCGGATGGTGTCGGCGGTGTTCCGGCGGAGCGGTGACGTCGCATTCGTCGCCGAGGAACTGAAGGCGGTGTTCGACCCGCGCGGCGGCGCCTGGATGCAGGGCCGCTATGTCCCCTCGCTCCTCGCGGCCATCGGCGACATCGTCGAGCGCCACCTCGGCGGGCTCCAAGCACCGGTGCCAGCCGCTGCATTCGAGACGCCGCGTGCCAGGCCGATGCCGTCCTGTCCTCAATGCGGAGCTTCGGCGCTGGTCAAGGTCGAGGGATGCAACAATTGCCTGGAGTGCGGCTATTCGAAATGCGGGTGAGGCCTACACCGCGGCAACGTGGGTCGCGGCGGAGGTTGGAAGGTAGCTATCGAATGCGGCCGCGACCGCGCGAACCAGGGGGCGGGCGTCTTCGGTCACTTCGACCAAATCGCCCAAGCGCCGGATCAGGCCGTCGCGCTCGAGCTGGTCCAGCGGCGCTTCCACCGAGCCGATGTGCGCACGGTAGTTGCACATCAGCTGTTCGATGATCGCGGCGCGCTCATTGTCGTCGCTGGCGAGGCGGCAGTCGCGAACGACGGCGAGTTGCCCGCTCGCGATCCGCTTCTCGTAATCGGGGATACGCGTGGCATTCTGGACGAACCCCTGCGGCATCCGGCCGATCGCCGAGGCGCCGAAGCCGATCAGCGTCGAGCAGGGATCGGCCGTGTATCCCTGGAAATTGCGGCGCAATTGCCGTCGCTCCGCCGCCACGGCCAGGCTGTCTCCCGGAAGCGCGAAATGATCGAGGCCGATCTGACGGTAACCGGCTGCGGTCAGTGCCTCGGCCATCGCGAGCGCCTGTCGCTGACGCTCGCGGGCATCCGGAAGTGCCGCTGCTTCAATCTTTTTCTGGTGCGGCTTGAACGAGGGAACGTGGGCATAGCCGAACACGGCAACCCGGTCGGGACGGAGCGTCAGAGCCTGCTCGATCGTGTCGAGGCACGACTGGACCGACTCGTGCGGAAGCCCGTAAATCAAGTCGAAATTGAGTGCCGCGATCCCGCTGTTCCTCAGCATTCGCGCCGCTGCGGCCGTCGTCTCGAAACTCTGGACCCGATTGATTGCCGCCTGGACGACAGGATCGAAGCTCTGGACGCCGAGGCTGGCTCGGTTGACGCCTGCTTCCGCGAATGCCGCCGCAAGCTCCTCAGTCAGCGTTCGCGGGTCGACCTCCACTGCATTTTCGGCGAGCGGGTCGAAGACGAAGGCCGGCGCCAGCGCCGAGTGGATCTTGCCGACGTCTTCCGGCTCGAGGAGCGTCGGCGAGCCGCCGCCCCAGTGGACGTGGCCGAGCCTGAGGCCGGGCCGGAGCTCCGATTCGACCAATGCGATTTCGGCGAGCAGCGTCTCGACGTAACGGCTGACCGGCGACTGGCGATGCGTAACGCTGGTGTGGCAGCCGCAATACCAGCACATCTGCCGGCAGAAGGGGATGTGCAGATAGACCGAGACCGTGGATCCGGTTTCCACGGAGCGAAGCCAGGCCCGATAGTCGGAATCCCCGATTGCCGGCCAGAAATTTGGGGCGGTCGGATAGCTGGTGTAGCGCGGGACGCGCATTGCCGCATAGCGAGCAAAGGTCTGGGGAGCGATCATGCCGCGACGCTAGACGGTGTCGCCGGGTCTCTCGTTGATTTGAATCACTGCTTGGTGCAGCCTCCATGCAGGGGCTTGGAAGCGCCTGCCAAACGGCGAGACGAGCAACTTTCGCGGGGCCGTTCCGTTGCTGTGTGAGGGGGATCCACTGCGAGGAGGAGACGGGGAAATGAGCGCCAACGGCGTCGACGTGTTCGACAAGACCCTGGAAACGACCCACATCTGGCTGAACGAGATCTGCGAGGACCTCGGCCCGGACAAGCAGGTGGCGTGGAAAGTCCTTTCAACAGTCCTTCACAAGCTTCGGGACCGGCTGACGGTGAATCTCGCCGCTCACCTTGGCGCGCAGCTGCCGCTGCTCGTCCGCGGCGTCTATTACGACCAGTTCGAGCCGGCGAAGCTTCCGACGGGATGCAACAGCCGCGAGGAATTCGTCGCGGAGGTCGCCGAATGGCTGAGCGACACCCGGCCCGTCGATCCGGACCTTGCCGTTCGCTCGGTGTTCCGGGTTCTCTCGAACCATGTGTCGGAGGGCCAGATTGCGAAGGTGCGCGAAGCACTCCCGAAAAGCCTTCGCCAAAGTTGGATGGATGCCGAGCGGCGCGGTGCGGAGAGCACGCTGACGCTCGACGAGCCGGTCGGCACCGCCTGATTCGGCTTCGGAACTCGTGCATGAGTCGCTTGAGCAGCCGAAGCGGCTGCTGCTAAGCAGCATTCAGGGAATGGGGTCTCCCTTGTAACCGCCTTACCGGCTGATGGCTCCTGCCTGGCGCAGCAATGCAGCAGTAGGAGGGGCCGTGCTTTACCTGATCGCCTTCATCGGAGCCGGGATCGGCGGCGCCCTGCGCCATGGAGTCAATGTCTGGGCGGCGCGCCTGCTCGGCTACGGCTTCCCCTTCGGCACTTTGATCGTCAACATCGCCGGGTCGCTGGCGATCGGCCTGCTAGCCGGATATTTCGGCTGGCGAACCGGGACGAGCCAGCACCTGCGCTTCTTCCTCGTCACCGGTATCCTTGGAGGTTTCACGACTTTTTCGGCCTTCAGCCTCGAGACCGCGCTTCTCGTCGAACGGCACAACTACGGGCTCGCCGCAGCCTATGTGCTGGCATCGGTGGCGGTCAGCATCGCAGCGGTGTTCGTCGGACTGGCTCTGTTCAGGACGACTGGCCAGCTGCCCTAGCGTAACCCTCCCGCCCTGCCGGTGGGCTTCATTCGCAGTTCAGCAGCGGCTTTCCACCGTTCGACTTTTGGTCAAGTCGGTACGATCAAGGGGTGAGCGATGCGCAAGTCTTTCATTATCTTCGTTTTGGCGGGCGCGGTAGCCGTTCCGGGGCTGGCTTCTGCGCAACAGGCGCCGACGGCGAGTATCGCGGAAATGGCCGCTACGCCCTTGGTTCGGGTAAACATCGCCGAGACCCTGAGGACTCCTCCAGACGAAGCGACGATGACGGTCGGGACGCAGTCCAAGGCGGCGACAGCGACCGCGGCGGTCGCGGCCAACAAGACGAAGACCGAGAAGCTTCTTGCCGCCATCCGCGCGGCGGGCATCCGCGAGCGCGACATCCAGACCCAGGGAATCCAACTGCAGCCCGACTACCGCTGGGACAGGGAGCCGAACGGGCAGGGCCGGCAGACCCTGATCGGTTACGTCGCCAGCAATTCGGTGCAAATCAAGACGCGCAACATCGACACTTTGACTTCGCTGCTCGACGCATTGACGACGGCCGGCGCGGATAGCGTTTACGGACCGACCTTCGGGATCTCCGATCCGGAGCCGCTTCGCCGCGAGGCCCGCGTCCGCGCCATGGCGCGAGGCAAGGCGGAAGCGACCGAATTTGCACGCAACAACGGCTACACCAGCGTCCGGCTGCTCTCCGTAGAGGAAGGCACATCCTATCGCGGGACGGAGGTGATGGTGACGGCCGCTCGAGTAGCCAACGTGTCGGCGCCTCCGCCACCCCCGCCGCCGGCACCCGAGCGCGACGGCGGAGTGGTCGCACCGGGACAGCTCGAGACAGGGGTCTCGCTGAACCTGCTTTACCGAATGGAACATTAGCCGCGGCTGGCGGCCAGCTGCCCTAGAGGCACGCCTCCAGGTAGGGCTGGTCGAAGCCGAACTGCTTGGCTTTCTCCAGCGTGTAGGGGCGAAGCCCCATCGAGCGATATTCGCCGATGATCTTCCCGTCGGCGCTCTCGTCCAGATACTCAAACTTGAAAAGCTCCTGGGTGACGATGACGTCGCCCTCCATCCCGATCACCTCGGTGATGTTGGTGGTGCGGCGTGAGCCGTCGCGGAGGCGCTTCACCTGGACGATGAGGTCGACCGAATCCGCGATTTGGCGGCTGATCGCCTCCTTCGGGATCTTGATGTCGCTCATCATCACCATGTTCTCCATACGCGCGAGGCATTCGCGCGGGGAGTTGGAGTGGAGCGTGGCCATCGAGCCGTCGTGACCGGTGTTCATCGCGGCGAGGAGGTCGAAGCATTCGCTTCCGCGGATTTCGCCGAGGATGATGCGGTCGGGACGCATACGAAGGGCGTTGATGACCAGGTCACGGATGGTGATCGCGCCCTGGCCTTCGAGGTTGGCGGGCCGCGTTTCGAGCGGGAGCCAGTGCGGCTGCTGGAGCCGAAGCTCGGCCGCGTCCTCGATCGTGATCACGCGCTCGCCCGGGTCGATCATCTTCGACAAGGCGTTGAGCATCGTCGTCTTACCCGAGCCGGTGCCGCCCGAGATGACCACGTTCATCCGGCTCGCGCCCGCGATCTTGAGCACGGTGCCCATTTTCTCCGACATCGAGCCGAAACCGCGCATCATGTCGATGGTGATCGGCTTCTCGGAAAATTTACGGATCGAGATGGCGGTGCCGCGAAGCGACAGCGGCGGGATGATAACGTTGACGCGGCTTCCGTCCTGAAGGCGGGCGTCGGCCAGCGGCGTCGTCTGGTCGACGCGGCGGCCGACCTTGTTCACGATGCGCTGGGCGATCTGGAACAGATGCTCCTCGTCGCGGAACTGGACCTGGGCCAGCTCGAGCTTGCCCTTGCGTTCGACGAAGGTCTGCTCGGGACCGTTGACCATGATGTCGGAGACGTTCGGGTCGGACAGCAGCTCTTCCAGCGGTCCGAGACCGAGAAGCTCGTCGACCAGCACCTTTTCCAGCGCGAACTGCTCGCGGCGGTTGAGCGTGATCTTCAGCTCGGCAAGCACCTCGCCGATGATCGGCCGGAATTCCTCGGCCAACTCGTCCTTGCTGAGGGTCGCCGCGGCCTCTGGGTCGACCCGCTCCAGGAGGCGGGGGAGGACCTGTTCCTTGATCTTGTGGACCGAAGCTTCGAAGCCTTCGGACTTGCTGCTGCCCTGTTCGCCGCTCGCATTCTGGCGAGCCGTCAGGCGATCCATCGCGGCGCCGGCGGGCGCGCCGGGCGCGGCGGGCGCGTCGGCGTCAGCCTCAGCCTCGAGCTCCTCGATGGGCGGAAATTGCTCGCCGCCCTCGGGCGCGGACGAAGCCTTGCCCGGGCCGCCTTTCATCGGCTTGGCGACACCGAAGGTCGGCCGCTGGCCGCCGGCCAAACTGCCTCGCTTGCCGAATGCGTTCATTACCACCCCGACTCAAATCCGCGGAAAAACCACGGACCGGGATAGGGCGGAATGTTTTAGGAAAAGCTAACCGCGTTTAGAAAACTGTCCCGCAACGGGACTCGATCACTCGCCCGCCTTTTCTGCGAGGATGATGAGCCCGTTCGCGCCGACCTCGGCGAAGCCACCGCTGACCGGGATTCGCTCCGGCTCGCCCCCGGCAGTGCGATAGACCGCGATGTCGTCACCATCCTTCAGCACGGTCATGAACGGCGCGTGGCCGGCCATGATGCCCGAGTTGCCCTCGGTGCCCGGGACGACGACCATGTGGACGTCGTCCGACATCACCAGCTTTTCCGGCGTGACGAGCTCGAAGTGAAGGTCCGCCATCAGGCCTCCGACGCCATCTTCTCGGCCTTGGCAACCGCTTCGTCGATTCCGCCGACCATGTAGAAAGCGCTCTCGGGAAGATGGTCGTATTCGCCGTTCACGACGGCCTTGAACGAGCGGACGGTGTCTTCGACCTGGACGAACTTGCCGGGGATTCCGGTGAACACCTCGGCGACGTGGAAAGGCTGCGACAGGAAGCGCTGGATCTTGCGGGCGCGCCCGACGACCAGCCGGTCTTCCTCGCTTAGCTCGTCCATGCCGAGGATGGCGATGATGTCCTGCAGGCTCTTGTAGCGCTGAAGCGTTTCCTGGACGGCACGCGCGGTCTCGTAATGCTCCTGCCCGACGACCGCCGGGGTGAGGACTCGGCTGGTGGAGTCGAGCGGATCGACGGCCGGGTAGATGCCGAGCTCCGAAATGGCGCGGCTAAGCGTCGTCGTCGCGTCGAGGTGGGCGAACGACGTCGCGGGCGCCGGATCGGTCAAGTCGTCGGCGGGGACGTAGATCGCCTGGACCGAGGTAATCGAGCCCTTGTTGGTCGACGTGATCCGCTCCTGCAGGGTGCCCATGTCTGTGGCCAGGGTCGGCTGATAGCCCACCGCCGACGGAATTCGGCCGAGAAGCGCCGACACTTCGGAACCCGCCTGGGTGAAGCGGAAGATGTTGTCGACGAAGAACAGAACGTCCTGGCCTTCGACGTCGCGGAAATATTCCGCTTGCGCCAGGCCGGAGAGGGCTACGCGTGCACGTGCTCCCGGCGGCTCGTTCATCTGGCCGAACACGAGCGCGACCTTGGAGCCTTCCGGAGTCGGGTTGCCGTCCTTGTCCTTGGCGATGACGCCGGCATCGAGGAACTCATGGTAGAGGTCGTTGCCCTCGCGGGTGCGCTCACCGACCCCGGCGAACACCGAGACTCCGCCGTGACCCTTGGCGATGTTGTTGATCAGCTCCTGAATCAGCACGGTCTTGCCGACGCCGGCGCCGCCGAACAGGCCGATCTTGCCGCCCTTCGCATAAGGCGCGAGCAGGTCGATGACCTTGATCCCGGTGACCAGGATCGACGCTTCGGTCGACTGGTCGACGAATGCCGGAGCGTCGGCATGGATCGGCGCGGTCATGTCGCTGCCGATGGGGCCGCGCTCGTCGATCGGTTCGCCGACCACGTTCATGATCCGGCCGAGGGTCTTCGGTCCGACGGGAACCTCGATCTGCGAACCGGTGGAGCGGACGTCCTGGCCGCGGGTGAGGCCGTCGGTCGCGTCCATCGCGATTGTCCGGACGATGTTCTCGCCGAGATGCTGGGCGACTTCCAGGACCAGGCGGTTGCCGTGGTTGTCGGTCTCAAGCGCGCCGAGGATCGGCGGAAGCTCGCCTTCGAACGACACGTCGACGACGGCGCCGATCACCTGCGCGACCTTGCCGGTGAGGTTATGCGTCTGCACGGGCGCCTTGGGCTTGTCGGCCGCCGGCGCGGCTTTCTTCGTGCGGGGCTTTGCGGGGGCGGCAGTGGCCATCGGTCAGTCGTCCTCTTGCAAGAATTCTTAAAGCGCTTCGGCGCCGGAAATGATCTCGACCAGCTCGGTCGTGATCGCGGCCTGGCGGGTCCGGTTGTACTGGATCGTCAGGCGGTTGATCATGTCGCCGGCATTGCGGGTCGCATTGTCCATCGCGGTCATCTGCGAGCCGTAGAAGCCGGCCTGGTTCTCGAGCAGCGCGCGGTAGACCTGCACTGCGATGTTGCGGGGCAGGAGCGCGGACAGGATTTCTTCCTCGTCGGGCTCATATTCCACCATCGAATTGGCGCCTGCGCCTTTTTCCTGACTACCGCCGCCGCTCGGGATGGGGATGATCTGGTCCACCGTTGGCTCCTGGACCAGGGTCGAGCGGAAGTTCGCATATGCGAGGTGGGCGACGTCGAAATTGCCGCTTTCGAAGCGATCGACGATATCGTCAGCGATTGCCGAAGCGACCTCGTAGCTCGGGTTCTTCATCGCGGTGGTGTCGTGCTGGCCGACAATCGCCTTCGGATAGAGGCGCTGGAGCACCGGTCGGCCCTTGCGGCCGACGATGAAGAAATGGACCGTCTTGCCGTCCTTGATCAGCGCTTCGGCCTTGCGGCGCGCGGCGCGAACAATGTTGCTGTTGAAGGCTCCGGCGAGGCCGCGGTCGCTGGTGCAGACGACGATCAGGTGGGTGTCGTCCTTGCCGGTGCCGGCAAGCAGCTTCGGGCTCTGCGGACCGACTGTGACCCGGCTCGCGATCGACTCCACTACGTCGCGCATCCGCTCCGAATAGGGGCGGCCTGCGGTGGCGTTCTGTTGGGCGCGGCGAAGCTTCGACGCCGCAACCATGTTGAGCGCCTTGGTGATCTTCTGCGTCGACTTCACCGAGCCGATGCGGAGCTTGAGGGCCTTTAGCGAAGCCATCTTATGCGAACGTCTTCCCGAATTCGGTGAGGGCGTCGTTGAGCTTAGCGGCAGTGTCGTCGTCGAGTTGCTTGGTGTCGCGGATGGTCTTGAGGATCTTGGGGTGCTCCGAGCGCAAATAGCTCAGCATCGCCGCCTCGTAGCGAGTGACGGCGCTCGTCTCGATCTTGTCGATGAAGCCCTTGGTTCCGGCGTAGATCGACGCGACCTGCTCTTCGACCGGCATCGGGCTGAACTGCGGCTGCTTGAGCAGCTCGGTCAGCCGCGCGCCGCGGGCGAGAAGACGCTGGGTGGCGGCGTCGAGGTCGGAGCCGAACTGGGCGAAAGCGGCCATTTCGCGATACTGGGCGAGCTCCAGCTTGATCGACCCGGCCACCTTCTTCATCGCCTTGGTCTGCGCGGCCGAGCCGACGCGGCTGACCGACAGGCCGACGTTAATCGCCGGGCGGATGCCCTGGTAGAAGAGGTCGGTCTCGAGGAAGATCTGGCCGTCGGTGATCGAAATCACGTTGGTCGGAATGTAGGCCGACACGTCGCCGGCCTGCGTTTCGATGATCGGAAGCGCGGTCAACGACCCGCCGCCATTGTCGTCGTTCATCTTCGCGGCGCGCTCAAGAAGGCGGCTGTGAAGGTAGAAGACGTCGCCCGGATAGGCTTCGCGGCCGGGCGGGCGGCGAAGAAGGAGCGACATCTGGCGGTAGGCGACGGCCTGCTTCGACAGATCGTCGTAGACGATGACCGCGTGCATGCCGTTGTCGCGGAAATATTCGCCCATCGCGCAGCCGGCATAAGGCGCGAGGAACTGCAGCGGCGCCGGCTCCGAAGCGGTGGCGGCGACGACGATAGTGTAGTCCATCGCGCCATTCTCTTCGAGCTGGCGGACGATCTGGGCGACGGTCGACCGCTTCTGCCCGATCGCGACATAGATGCAGTAGAGCTTCTGGCTCTCGTCGCCGCTGGCGTTGATGGTCTTCTGGTTGATGAAAGCGTCCATCGCCACGGCGGTCTTGCCGGTCTGGCGGTCGCCGATGATCAGCTCGCGCTGGCCGCGGCCGATCGGGACCAGCGCGTCGAGCGCCTTGAGACCGGTCTGGACCGGCTCATGGACAGACTTGCGCGGAATGATCCCCGGCGCCTTGACCTCGACCCGGCGGCGCTCGGTGAATTCGATCGGCCCTTTGCCGTCGATCGGGTTGCCGAGCGCGTCGACGACGCGGCCGAGAAGGCCTTTGCCGATTGGAACGTCGACGATGGTGCCGGTGCGCTTGGCGCTTGATCCTTCGCGGATTCCCTCGTCGGAACCGAAGATGACGACGCCGACATTGTCGGCCTCGAGGTTGAGCGCCATGCCCTTCGTCCCGTCCTCGAACTCGACCATCTCGCCGGCCTGGACGTTGTCGAGGCCGTAGATGCGCGCGATTCCGTCGCCGACGGAAAGGACGGTGCCGACCTCGGCAACCTCTTCGTCGGCAGCGAAATTCGCGATCTGATCGCGGATGACGCGGGAAATTTCAGCGGCTCGGATGTCCATTGCTTAGCCTTTAGCCTTTCATCGCCTGGGCGAGTCTGTTGAGTTTTGTCTTGAGCGAAGCGTCGATCATCTGGCTTCCGATCCTGACGATCAGCCCTCCGAGGAGATTGGGGTCAGTGCTCGCGTCGATAGTGACGTCCCGCGCGGCGCGGGCCTTCAGCTTCGCCTTCAGGGCCGCGACCTGGTCGTCGCTCA
>DATAKH010000193.1:0-3643 GCA_036261735.1 Sphingomicrobium sp. | reverse complement strand
TCGGCGATCTCGCCGCCGACCAGCGCAAGGAAAGCGCGGATGGCTCGGCCGCCGTCCTTCGGGAGCTTCCGGCCGACCAGGTCCATCGCCTGGATCCCGTTGGTGCCTTCGTAGATCTGCGCGATCCGGGCATCGCGAACGAACTGCTCCACTCCATGCTCGCGGATATAGCCGTGGCCTCCGAACACTTGCTGCGCCAGCACCGCGGCCTCGAAGCCCTTGTCGGTGCAATAGCCCTTGATGACCGGCGTCAGAAGGCCAAGCAGGTCCTCGGCCTGCTGGCGTTCCGCCTCGTCCTGCGAGCGGCGCATCAGATCGACCTGGAGCGACCCCCACAGCACCAGCGCCCGGGCGCCTTCGTTCCAGGCGCGCATCTGCATCAGCATTCGCCGCACGTCTGGGTGGACGAAAAGCGGGTCCGCCTTCGCGTCGGGATCGCGGTCGCTCTCGTTGAGCGCCCTGCCCTGCCGCCGGTCGCGGGCATATTGTACCGCATTCTGGTAGGCGACCTCGCCTTGGGCGAGGCCCTGCAGGCCGACCCCGAGGCGAGCGGCGTTCATCATGATGAACATTGCCTGGAGACCCTTTTCCGGCTCGCCGACCAGCCAGCCCCTGGCGCCGTCATAGTTCATCACGCAGGTGGCATTGCCGTGGATGCCCATCTTCTTCTCCAAGGCTCCGCACGAGACGGCATTCTTGTCGCTAAGCGACCCGTCCTCTTTCACCAGGAACTTCGGAACGACGAACAGCGAGATACCTTTCACATTGTCCGGAGCGCCGGCGCGCTTGGCGAGCACCAGGTGGATAATGTTGTCGGCGAGGTCGTGCTCGCCGGACGAGATGAAGATCTTGGTGCCGGTAATCGAATAGCTGCCGTCGTCGTTGGGCTCCGCCCTCGTCTTCAGGAGGCCGAGATCGGTGCCGCAATGCGGCTCGGTCAGGTTCATCGTGCCGGTCCATTCGCCGGCCACCATCTTGGGGATGTAAGTCTGCTTCTGCTCTTCGGTGCCCTTGATCATCAGCGCGGCAATCGCACCGGACGTCAGCCCCTGGTACATCTCGAAACTGTGGTTGGCGGACAGGATATATTCGCCGATGGCGGTGCCGATCACCTGCGGAAGCCCTTGGCCGCCGAACTCTTCGGGAGCGGTCAAGGTCGGCCAGCCGCCCTCGCGGAACTGGTCGTAGGCTTTCTTGAAACCGGGCGGAGTCGTCACCGAGCCGTCGTCGTTTCGCTTGCAGCCGATCTCGTCGCCGACCTTGTTCAATGGCTGCAGCACCTCGGCCGAGAACCTGCCCGCTTCCTCGAGAATCGCCTCCACCAGGTCAGGCGTGGCATTGGCGAAGCCCGGCAGGTTCGAATAACGCTGGATCTGGAGAATGTCGTCGAGCACGTAGAGCGTGTCTTTGACCGGCGCGCTGTAGGTGGGCATGCGTCAAGTTTCCTTCTGCAACCGGAGTGCAGACTGGAACAGTGCGCGGTTTCCTTCAAGCCCGGTTCATGCCGGGGGCGACAAAGGGCCGGGCAATCCCTATATGGGGTGGCCAGCAGCACGGGTGGGACATGCTGACGACAAATCCTTTCGACGACGACAAGCTGCGCGAAGAGTGCGGGGTGTTCGGAATTTGGGGCGCTGACGCGGCGGCGAGCTTCGTCGCGCTCGGCCTCCACGCGCTCCAGCACCGAGGCCAGGAAGCGGCTGGAATCACCAGCTTCGACGGCGCCCATTTCCATTCGCACCGGGCGGTCGGCCAGGTTGCCGGCAATTTCGACCGGGACGACGTCATCGCCCGGCTTCCGGGTCGGACATCGATTGGCCACGTGCGCTATTCGACCACCGGGGCATCGGCGCTCCGCAACGTCCAGCCCCTCTTCGCCGAGCTTAGCGACTGCGGGTTTGCGGTCGCTCATAACGGAAACATCTCCAACGCGATGAAGCTTCGGCGCACGCTCAGCCTGCGCGGGTCGATCTTCCAGTCGACCAGCGACACCGAAGTCATCATCCACCTCGTCGCCACATCACACCAATCGACTCCGCTCGACCGTCTCGTCGACGCGCTCAAGCAGGTCGAAGGCGCTTACTCGCTGCTGGTGCTGACCGAGGAAGGCTTGATCGCCTGCCGCGATCCCCTCGGAATCCGCCCGCTGGTGATGGGCAAGCTCGGCGAAGCCACGATCTTCGCGTCGGAGAGCGTCGCCCTCGACGTAATCGGCGCAACCTTCATCCGCGACGTCGAGCCGGGCGAGCTGATCGTCGTCAACGGCAGCGGAATCCGCTCCTTCCGTCCGTTCGAGAAGGCGAGGCCGCGCCCCTGCATCTTCGAGCATGTCTATTTCTCGCGGCCCGATTCGGTCGTCGACGGGACCTCTGTCTACGAGGTGCGCAAGAACATCGGCGCCGAGCTCGCCCGCGAAGCGCCGGTCGAAGCGGATATCGTGGTTCCGGTTCCCGACAGCGGAGTGCCCGCGGCGCTCGGGTTCAGCCAGGAATCGGCCATTCCCTTCGAGCTCGGGATCATCCGCTCGCACTATGTCGGCCGGACCTTCATCCAGCCGAGCCAGGAGGTTCGCAACCTTGGCGTCAAGCTCAAGCACAATGCCAATTCGGCGCTGATCGCGGGCAAGCGAATCGTGCTTATCGACGATTCGATCGTTCGCGGGACGACGAGCCTTAAGATCGTGCAGATGATGCGTGACGCCGGCGCCAGGGAAGTGCACATGCGCATCGCCTCGCCGCCGACCAAGCACAGCTGCTTCTACGGAGTCGACACGCCGGAAAGGGCGAAGCTGCTGGCGGCGCAGATGAGCGTCGAGCAAATGCGCGATTACATCAACGCTGACAGCCTCGCTTTCATTTCCATCGACGGGCTGTACCGGGCGCTTGGCGAAACCCGCAACGGAGCCGAGCCGCAGCGCTGCGACGCTTGCTTCACCGGCGATTACCCGACCAGCCTGACCGACGCCGAGGAAGGCGGTTCGGTTGCCGGACTGTCGCTGGTCGCGAGCCGCTAAGAGCTTTCCCCTTCGTCTCTGACGGGCTACGCGCCCCGCCATGACAGGCACCGATAAACCGCTCGACGGCAGGCTTGCGCTGGTCACCGGCGCCAGCCGCGGAATCGGCGCCGCCACGGCGGAAGCGCTGGCCGGTGCAGGAGCGCATGTGATCCTCGTTGCCCGCACCGCCAAGGCGCTGGAGCAGGTCGAGGAGCGAATCCACGAAGCGGGCGGAAGCGCGACGATCGCTCCGCTCGACCTCACCGAGGGCGAGGCGGTGGGCAAGCTCGCGGCGGCCATCGCCGAGCGGTGGCAAGCGCTCGATATTCTCGTCCTCAACGCGGCGATGCTCGGCTCGCTGACCCCCGTTGAGCACATCGACGCCAAGGAATATGCCCGGGTCCTGACCCTCAACGTTGCCGCCAACCAGGCGCTGATCGCCGCGTTCGACCGAATGCTGAGGCGAAGCGAACGGGCCGACCTGGTCGCCATGACCTCGTCTGTCGGGCACGAGCCTCGCGCCTTCTGGGGCGCCTACGGCTCGTCCAAGGCCGCGCTCGAGAATTTGGTCCTCACCTACGGCGATGAGACCGCCCATGCCGGCAAGATCCGGGTCCATGTCGTCGACCCTGGAGCGACCCGAACCCG
>DATAKH010000187.1:0-6552 GCA_036261735.1 Sphingomicrobium sp. | reverse complement strand
GGATGAAGGGCCCGGAAAAGGACGCGGTGATGGCCGCCTTTGCCAGCGGCGATCTCGCGGTGCTGGTCGCGACCACCGTCATCGAAGTGGGGGTCGACGTGCCCAACGCGACCCTGATGGTGGTCGAAGGCGCCGAGCGGTTCGGGCTCGCCCAGCTTCACCAGCTTCGCGGTCGCGTCGGCCGCGGATCGGGGAAGAGCACCTGCCTCCTGATCCGCGGGACCAGCCTGACCGAGACGGGGAGGGCGCGGCTGGCGCTGATGCGCGAGACCAACGACGGATTCCGGATCGCCGAGGAGGATTTACGGCTTCGCGGCCCCGGCGAGATCCTCGGCACCCGTCAGTCGGGCGAAGAAGGATTCCGCGTCGCAAAACCGGAGGATGTCGAAGACCTGGCGCCGATTGCGCAGAGCGATGCTCAATTGCTGCTCGACCGCGACGGCGGGCTCGCCGCTCCGCGCGGGCAGGCGGCGCGCGTCTGCCTCTACCTTTTCGAGCGCGACCAGGCGGTCGGGCTGATCCGATCCGGCTGACAAGGAGACACGCATGGCCGTCCTGATCCCGATCCTGCTCGTCTTCATCGCCGGCGCGATGGTGGCGATTCAGGCACCGACCAACGCGCTGCTCGCCAAGGCCGGCGGCTCCCCGGTGCTGGCGGCGCTCATCTCGTTCATCGTCGGTACGATCGGCCTGTTCGTCGTCTGGCTGGGAAGCGGTAACCGGCCTGGCACAGCCGCTTTCGACGGGCTGCCGTGGTACGCCTGGATCGGCGGCCTGTACGGGGCGATTTTCGTGGCTGTCGCGGCCTATGCTGCACCTAAAATCGGGGTCGCTTCGCTGATTACCATCGGGATTGGCGGCCAGATCGCGATGGCGCTCATCCTCGACCACGTCGGCGCGATGGGCCTCGACCGCGAGCCGATCAATTTCGGCCGAGTCGCCGGCGCTGCGCTCGTGATTGCAGGGGTCGTGCTGGTTCGGCGGAGCTAGCGAACCAACAGGCCGTGACGCTTCCTGCCGAGGCTGAGCTTCACCGGATCACCTGAGACTTGGACGATCAACCCCGGATCGCTCACCGGGTCGTCGTTCAACCGAACCGCGCCTTCGGCAATCTTGCGCTTGGCTTCCTTGTTCGAAGGCGTGAAGCCGATCGCGGTCAGCGCGTGAGCGATGTTCATTCCGTCACCGACCGACAGGGTCGGCAGGTCCTCGCCCGTGCCGCCCTGCTCGAAAGTTGCGCGCGCCGTCTCCTGCGCCGCCCGCGCAGCCTGCTCGCCGTGAAGCATCGCCGTCGCCGCATCGGCAAGCGCGATCTTCGCCTCGTTGATCTCGGCGCCGGGAAGCGACTCGAGATGCGCGATCTTGTCCAGCGGGACGTCGGTAAACAGCCGCAGAAAGCGGCCGACATCCGAGTCGTCGGTGTTCCGCCAGAACTGCCAATAATCGTACGGGCTAAGCTGGTCGGCGTTGAGCCAGACGGCGCCTTGCGCGGTCTTGCCCATCTTCTCTCCGGTCGCGGTCGTAATCAGCGGAGTCGTCAGCCCGAATACCTCGGTTCCGTCGACTCGCCGGGTCAGCTCGATTCCATTGACGATATTGCCCCACTGGTCCGACCCGCCGAGCTGCAATCGGCACGCCACGCGGCGGGACAGCTTGAGGAAATCGTAGGCCTGGAGGATCATATAATTGAACTCGAGGAAGGTCAGCGGCTGCTCGCGGTCGAGCCGCAGGCGGACGCTGTCGAACGTCAGCATCCGGTTGATCGTGAAGTGACGGCCGACCTCGCGAAGGAAGGGGAGGTATTCCAGCCCGTCGAGCCATTCTGCGTTGTCGAGCAGGATCGCCCCGGTCGGCCCGTCGCCGAAGTCCAGGAAGCGTTCGAACACGCGCCGGATTCCCGCGATGTTCGCGGCGATGTCCGAGTCCGTCAGTAGCTTTCGGCTCTCGTCCTTGCCGGAAGGATCGCCGACCTTTGTCGTCCCGCCGCCCATCAACACCACCGGGCGGTGCCCTGCCTGCTGCATCCGCCGGAGCATCATGATCTGCACCAGGCTTCCGACGTGAAGGCTCGGAGCCGTGGCGTCGAAGCCGATATAGCCGGTCACTGGCCCCTTTTGCGCGAGCGCATCCAGCGCCTGCGCGTCGGTCACCTGGTGGATATAGCCGCGCTCGTTGAGCAGCTTCAGGAGATCGGAGCGAAATTCAGCCATTCGCCGCGCTTAGCCAACTCGTCAGCACCGCGAAAGCGCGATAGCATTCAAACGTGCAGCTGATCCTTTTCCCGCATCCGTCGACGCCCCCGGCGGACCCGTTGTTCAAAGTGTGGGCGACCGTAGACCACGTCGCGAGCCTGAGCTCGGTCGCCACAACCAATATCTGGTTTGGCGTCGGCGCGCCCGCGGAGCGGTTCGTTATCCCCGAAGCCGAGGAACCGGGCCGAGCTGACGAATTGTGGAAGACCACATGCTTTGAAGCCTTCCTCCAGCCCGCCGGAGGGCACAATTATCGCGAGTGGAATTTCGCCCCGTCCGGCGACTGGGCGGCCTATGATTTTTCGGGTTATCGCGAAGACATGGCCGAGGCTGAGGTCGCGGAGCCGTATATCCGGGCGGAAGACAATTTCACCTGGTGGGCGCTGGGCGCGACCATCACCGCGGCTGCCGATCAGCAGTGGCAACTCGGACTGTCTGCCGTCCTCGAAGAAAAGAACGGCAGCAAGTCCTATTGGGCTCTCGCCCATCCGAACAGCGACAAGCCCGATTTCCACGCCACCGATTGCTTCGCCGCGAAGCTCGCCTAGACAGCGGCTCATGACTCAGTTCGGAATCGACCGGCTGCTCGCCGAGCCGGAGCTTCGAAAGCCGCTCGACGGAAAGCGAGTGGCGCTTGTCGCCCATCCCGCATCGGTGACCGCTGACCTGACCCACAGCCTCGATGCTCTTGCGGCTGCGGGCGTAAACCTCACCGCTGCTTTCGGGCCCCAGCACGGGCTTCGCGGCGACAAGCAGGACAATATGGTCGAGTCGGAGGATTTCACCGACCGAATCCACAACATCCCCGTGTTCAGCCTCTATGGCGAGGTTCGCCGCCCAACCAGCCAAATGCTGTCCACCTTCGACACGGTCCTGATCGACCTGCAGGACCTCGGCTGCCGGATCTATACCTTCATCACGACGCTGCTCTACGTGCTCGAAGCTGCTGCCGAGACCGGCAAGAGCGTGTGGGTGCTCGACCGACCCAATCCCGCCGGGCGCCCCATTGAAGGTATGACGTTGCGCGAAGGATGGGAAAGCTTCGTCGGAGCAGGCCCGATCCCGATGCGCCACGGCCTGACTCTTGGCGAGCTCGGCAAATGGTTCGTCGACCATTTCCACCTCGACGTCGATTACCGAGTCATCGAAATGGAAGGGTGGCGGGCGGATGAAGCGCCTGGCTTCGGTTGGCCCGAAGAGCGGGTCTGGATCAATCCCAGCCCCAATGCTCCCAACCTCAACATGGCGCGCTGCTACGCGGGAACGGTGATGCTCGAGGGCGCGACACTCAGCGAGGGGAGAGGCACGACCCGGCCGCTGGAACTGTTCGGGGCGCCGGACATCGAGCCGCGCAAGGTCATGGCCGAGATGGAGCGGCTGGCGCCGGAATGGTTGGCGGGCTGCAGGCTTCGCGAGATCAATTTCGAGCCGACTTTCCACAAGCATGTCGGCAAGTTGTGCAGCGGGGTCCAGATCCACGCCGAGGACGGCTTCTATGATCACGACTCGTTCAGGCCGTGGCGGCTGCAGGCGCTCGCGTTCAAGGCGATCCGCCAACTCTATCCCGACTACGACCTGTGGCGAGATTTCCCTTATGAATATACGTTCGGAAAGCTTCCGATCGACGTGATCAACGGCTCGCCGCTGCTACGCGAATGGGTCGACGGAGCCGGCGTGCCGGCCGACCTCGACGCCCTGGCCGTACCCGATGAGCGCGCTTGGGAAGACGAACGGCGGCGGTATTTGCTCTACTGAGTTACTTCCTGGTCCGGACGATATGCTCGAGCTGCGTTTTCGATAATCGGCGCATATCGGGAACCCGACTCGGCTGCGGTGCATTGATTCCGCAAAAGTCAACACAAAAGTTCAGGTGATGGAAAATGAAACAGCTAGCCTTCGCGCTGGCGGTAACGGGCGCATTCGCGCTCGCGGTACCCGCACATCCCGCCCAGGCGTCGCAGAGTTACGAAGCACGGGTGACAGCCTCGGCCGCATCGAGAGCAGCGCACGCTGACATGGTCGCGACTTTCGGTCACGACCACGTAAAGCCCGGCAAATATCTATGGCGCGACGTCCCCGAGAGCGCCGGAGACGAGCGGGTCGTTATCAGCCTCGGCGAGCAGCTCGCCTACATATACCGCGGTAACGAACTGATGGCCGTGGCTTCGACCTCGACAGGAAGCAAGGGTCACGAGACTCCCAGCGGCGTCTTCACGGTGCAGCTCAAGAAGGAGATGCATCGCTCGCGCAAATACGAAAACGCGCCGATGCCCTTCGCGCAATTCATCACCGATTACGGTGTCGCGCTGCATGCCGGGCACAATCCGGGGCACCCCGCGTCGCATGGCTGTATCCGTTTGCCGGCGAAGTTCGCCAAGAAGCTTTTTGCGGTTACGAACGTCGGAACGCCCGTGTTGATCGGCGCCTAAGAGAGACTTCTTTAAAACATTTCACCGCGCCGGTGGAACCTGCTGTCGGCGCGGTGAGTCTTTTCGGTCACTCCCCGTCACTTACCGAACAAGGCCTCGCTGCTCATGCATTGTTAAGCATGAACCGTTCATCTAATTCAACGATATGAAAACGGGGATCCTCTACACCGCGCTCGTCGCACTCGCTTTCCAGCCCGGCATCGCCGAGGCGAAGAAGAAGCCGGTCGCACCGGTTGCGGCGGCGCCCGTCCAGCTTCCCTATCGATCGGCGAACCTGCCGACGTCGGGGCAGGTGCGGGCCTTCTACGCCAATTGGCGGTTTGCCCCGATCTGGTTCAGCGGCAACGCGGTCAAGCCGGCCGCGAACGACTTGATTGAGATTCTCCGGCGTGCGCCACTCGATGGAATCCCGATGGGGCCTCAATATGCGGTCCAGGCCCAGGCTGCGGTGCAACAGGCCTCGGTAGTCGGCTCGCCCGAAAACATCGCCTTTGCGGAACATACGCTGTCTGAGGCTCTGGTGCTTTACGCGCAGATGATGGAGCGGCCGGTTACCGGAATGATCTATGGCTCCAACGCTCTCAAGCCGAAGACTTCGAGCGCGGACACCGTGCTTCGCATGGCTGCAGGCTCTCGGCCCCTTGAATCCTACGTTCGGCAGCTCGCGAACCCGAATACCGTCTACACTTCGATTCGCGATGCGGCTTGGCAGCAGATGAAGGCGTCGGGATCGCTTTATGTCGATCCGCGGGTGGTTGCCAATCTCGACCGCGCGCGCGGAATGCCCGCGCGGGGGCGGTTCGTCCTCGTCAATCCCGCCACGCAGATGCTGACCATGTACGAAAATGGCGTGCCGGTGGATTCGATGAAGGTCGTCGTCGGATCGCTGCACAAGTACAATCTGCCGACGCCGATGATTTCCAGCACGATCTATTACGTGGTGCACAATCCCTATTGGAACGTGCCGCACCACCTGGTTCGCAAGATGGCGCCGAACGTGCTCAGCAGGGGCATGTCTTATCTCAAATCGAACGGCTATGAGGTGATGACCGACTGGACCGGCGACGCCAAGCCGGTTGATCCCACCACTGTCGACTGGAAGGCCGTCGCTGCTGGCGACGTGCAGATTCGCCTGCGGCAAAAGCCCCGCGGCGACAATTCGATGGGCGACCTGAAATTTCCATTCGACAATCCGGAGGGCATCTTCCTCCACGACACGCCGAAGAAGGAATATTTCCAGTTGGCGAGCCGCGACCTCAGCAACGGCTGCGTTCGGCTCGAGGACGCTAAGCGCTTTGCCCGCTGGCTCCTCCGCCGTGAGCCGGTCAGGCCCGCCGAGGGCGCAGAGGTGTTCGAACAGCTTCCGCAGGGCGTGCCGGTCTATGTCACCTACCTGACGGCGCAGCCGCAGAACGGTCAGCTGACTTTCGTCAAGGACATCTACGGATGGGATCCGGCGGTCGGCGGCAGCACGCAGGTTGCGGCCGGGCAATAGGCCGCGCTCCCGCCGCCCGCCAGAAACCGCTTTACCCCATCGTCGTTAGCTCGGGCGCCGGCAGTGTCCCGCTCTCCGTCTTCTTGAGCAGCTCCGCCTTTCGCTCGGCGAGTTGCTGGCCGAGCGAATCCATGTCGAGACCTGCTTTCCTCGCCTGGGCGAAGAGGCCCTCCATGCGCTTCTCTTCTTCCTTCACGTGGTGATCGATCTCTTCGCAAAGCACCTTCATCTTCGCGTCGTAGAATTCATCGCTCGGCTCGCCCGCCTCGATCTCGGCGATCAAGAGCTTGGCGGCGTCATGCTCGACGTAGCCCTCCTTCAGCAGGTCCTCGTCGACCTTGCCCTCGCAGGCGGGGTAAAAGATTTCTTCCTCGAT
>DATAKH010000186.1:0-10289 GCA_036261735.1 Sphingomicrobium sp. | reverse complement strand
TGGTAAACCCGCCGCAGGTGGCGATCATCGCAGTCAACAAGATCGATGAGAAACTGGTCCCGATCGACGGCGACATCGAGATCCGCAAGCGGATGAACCTGTCGCTGAGCTGCGATCACCGAGTCGTCGACGGCTGGGACGCTGCAAGCTTCCTCGCCGACCTGAAGCCGCTTATCGAAAACCCGCTGCGGCTGCTGAGCTAGCGCCGAGTCACTCAGGGACGGGCGTGGCTCCCGCATAGGTCCAGCTGGCGACTTTCCACGCGCCGCCGATCTTGTGCATGACAAATGTCATGCTGCCCTTCCCGGCCATTTTCTTGCCGCCTTGCTCGAACCGGTAGGTAGCGGGAAGCACAACGTAGGCGGACTTGCCGTCGCTGACCGCCTGGGTCGGCTTTTCGTAGTCGACCCGGCCTCCGGTCACGCCTCGCGCGGTTGCATCTTTCATGTAGTCGCCCACCCAATTCTGTGCGGAATTGGCTCCTCCCCACAGATATGGGGGGAACTCGTCGATGATGATCGCCCCGTCCTCGTGCGCCGCGTAAAAGGAGTCGACATCGCCCGCGTTGAACTTGTCGAGCATGGTCGTGACCGCGGTCGTCGCATCTTCCGCGGGACCGGCAGGCGCCGGGGTCGCAAACATCAGCGAGCCAAGCAGGGCTGCCGAAATCAAAGTCTTCCTGAACATCCTGGCCCCCTTTTTCCAAGAACTCTTACAGGCGCCAGTCAAATGGCTGCGCGGACAGAAGAGGCTGCGCCTCCTTCGTCCGCGGGTCAACGATCAGGCAGCGAGCCGAACGGTCTCGCCAATCGCGCCGGCAATCGACTCGTCGCGATGCTTGGGGCTGATGTTGAGGCCGTCGGCGGCGACGAATTCCGGCTCGATGCCTATGAAATTGAAGATTCCGCGCAAATAGCTCTCCAAGTGCTCGAGCGCTTCGGCAGGGGAGCCCTTGTCGTAAATCCCGCCTCGGGCGAGGGCGACGATCACGCGCTTGTCGCCCGCCAGCCCCTCGGGCCCGGTCTTGGTGTAGCGGAAGGTCTTTCCGGCGACGAGGATACGGTCGATCCACGCCTTGAGCTGGGTCGGAAGGGTGAAATTGTACATCGGGGCCCCCACCACCACCGTGTCGGCGGCAAGGAATTCGTCGAGCACGTACGCGTCCTGGCCGCGTTCGGTCAGGTGCGGCAGCGGGTCGGCGGCAAGGTCGCGATAGATAATGTTGTCGCTGCCGAACCGGTCCACGATCGACCGGGTGATGAGCCGGCTGGCGCTGTTCTCTCCATTGATGCTGCTGTCGATATGAAGGGTGGTCACTATTGCCTCCTAGGTATGGATTTGTTACTGAGGCACCCTAAATAACCACATGCGAGTGGTCCGCAAGAACGCACCTTCCTGTGGCCGACGCACAAAGTTGTGACCAGGGAACAGCCAGTGACTGGAGCAGTGAGATGAAGGACCCCAACAACCCCGTCTGCCAGACGATCGCCGGCCTGCTTCAGCGGATCGGCGACAAGTGGAGCGTGCTGGTAGTCGAGACGCTCGGCGACGGATCGAAGCGGTTCAACGAGCTTCGCCGCGAAATCCCGAGCGTGTCGCAGCGCATGCTGACTCTGACTCTCCGCAACCTCGAGCGCGACGGCCTCGTCAACCGCACCGTCACCCCCAGCATCCCGCCGCGGGTGGATTATGAGCTGACCGAGCTCGGCAAGTCGCTCCAGGGCCCGATCTGCGGATTGGTGCGATGGTCGAGGGACAATGTCGGCGCGATCCACGAGGCGCGCGAGAAATATGACCGCGAGCAGGCCGAGCTTGAAGCTGCGTGACGGCGCGCTGCCCTAGAGGCAGCGGAAGATTCCCGGCTCGGCTCCGCGCCGCAGTTCAAACGGCCCCAGCTCGACGCCATTGGAAAGCCGCCCTTGCAAGGTCATCCGGTCGCCGCTGGCCCTTCCGCTGTAGGCGGCCGGGAACGTCGGGCGCGACTGGCCTTCGATCTCCGGCCCGCCGGTCCCGGGCGTATGCATTCCCTCGGCGGCGAAGGTGCCATCCGAGGCGGGGATCACCGGCCCGATCGTCCCTGCCGCGCAATCATATTCGAGGCGGCCTCCCGATGCGTCGAGGGTCAGCCCGATGTGGCTGCCGCCCCACTGGCCGGAGATCGGCGCGCCGGACGGCGCGATGCTCGTGCATGCGCTCAGCAACACAAGACAGAGGAAGGCGGCCGGCCTCATGGAGGCTCAACGCCCGACCATCGCGTCCGGCTTCACCACGCGGTCGAATGTCTCTTCGTCTATATGGCCCAGCTCGAGGCCGGCTTCCTTCAACGTCTTACCAGTCTTGTGCGCAAGCTTGGCGATCTCCGCCGCCTTGTCGTAGCCGATCTCGGGCGCAAGCGCGGTCACCAGCATCAGCGAGCGGTTCATAAGCTCGGCGATCCGCTCCTTGTCCGGCTCGAGACCTTCGAGGCAGCGCTTGGTGAAGCTCTGCATTCCCGTCGCAAGCAGGTTGATCGAGCGGATCACGTTGGCGCCGATCAGCGGCTTGAACACATTGAGCTCGAGGTGTCCCTGCATGCCGCCGATGGTCGCCGCGACATGGTTGCCCATCACCTGGGCGGCGACCATCGTCAGCATCTCGCACTGCGTCGGATTGACCTTGCCCGGCATGATCGAGCTTCCCGGCTCGTTCTCGGGGAGCTTGAGCTCGCCAAGTCCGCACCGTGGGCCCGAGCCCATCAGCCGGATGTCGTTGGCGATCTTGTTCAGCGATACCGCGAGCGTGTTGAGCGCGCCCGACAGCTCAACCATCGTGTCGTGGGCGGCCATTTCGGCGAACTTGTTGGGGGCCGAAGTGAACGGCAGCCTCGTCAGGTTTGCGACTTCCCTGGCGAAGGCCGGTCCGAACCCCTTCGGAGCATTAAGGCCCGTTCCAACCGCGGTGCCGCCCTGGGCGAGCTGGTAAAGCCGCGGAAGCGCCTGCTCGAGCCGTTCGATGTTGGCCCCGAGCTGCGCCGAATAGCCGGAAAATTCCTGCCCCAGGGTCAGCGGAGTCGCGTCCTGAAGGTGGGTTCGCCCGATCTTTACGATCGAGTCCCACGCCTTCGCCTGCTTGGCGAGCTGCGCCTGCATCTCGTTCGCCGAGGGAAGCAGTTTCGCCGTCAGCGACCGCGCCGCGGCGATGTGCATCGCCGTCGGAAAGCTGTCGTTTGACGACTGGCTTTTGTTGACGTGATCGTTGGGATGGACCGGCGACTTGCCGCCGCGCTTTCCGGTCAGTTTCTCGTTGGCGCGCCCGGCGATCACTTCGTTCGCGTTCATGTTCGACTGGGTGCCCGACCCGGTTTGCCAGATGACGAGCGGGAACTGGGTGTCGAGGTCACCTCGAGCGACCTCCGCCGCCGCCTGCTGGATTGCTTCGGCGATCTCGGCGTCGAGCAGGCCTTCCCTCGCGTTTACCCGAGCCGCTGCCTGTTTCACGAAACCGAACGCGTGGACGATCTCGACCGGCATCTGCTCACGCCGGCCGAACGGGAAATTCTCGATCGAGCGCTCGGTCTGCGCGCCCCAATAAGCGTCGCCGGGAACTTCGATCGGCCCGAAGCTGTCGGTTTCGGTGCGGGTGTTGGTCATCGCTTCCTTCCGTCATCCCGGCCATGAGCCGGGATCCGCCTGTTCTTTTCCGCCGCTAAGTAGAAGGCGGGTGCCGGATCAAGTCCAGCATGACGCTTCCGCGCTACTTCTTCCGTTTGAAATCTATGGTGACGACGTTCGACCCGTCCTCGGCCTCGGCAACCGGCGAGTCGTTTTCAGCCTGGTCATGTTCGTCGGGAACCGGCTCCGCGCCATTGGCCTGGAACTTGAGGCTGAAATCGACTGCGGGATCGACGAAGTCGGTTACCGCCGCGAACGGCACTCGGAGACTGGCCGGAACGCCGCCGAACGACAAGCCGACCGAGAAGGCTTCGTCCTCGACCTTGAGGTCCCAGTAGCGATGCTGGATGACGATCGTCATCTCTTCCGGGAACCGCTCGGCCAGGTGCTTGGGGATCGAAACGCCGGGCACTTTGGTCCGGAAGGTGATGTAGAAATGATGCTCGCCGGGAAGCCCGCCCGACTTCTCGACCTCGCCCAGAACCCTGCCCACGACGTCGCGCAGCGCCTCCTGCACGATCTCGTCGTAGGGAATCAGGCTTTCGGGAGTCTCGTCGGTCATCGCTTCCGGTGGTAACGAGGAAGCGTTCCCGGTCAAGCGGACTTGAATGGAGCTGATAGTGCCAATCGACGCCACGCAAGCTTATGACGACAGCAACATCTTCGCGAAGATCCTTCGCGGCGAGCTGCCATGCAAGAAGGTCTATGAAGACGAATGGGCGCTCGCCTTCCACGACATCAATCCGCTCGCACCGGTCCACATCCTCGTCATTCCGAAGGGGCCATACGTCTCGTGGGACGATTTTTCGGACAAGGCCTCGGACCAGGAAATGAGCGGCTTCGTCCGCGCGGTCGGCAAGGTCGCTCGCGACCAGCAGCTGGAAGTCCAGGGCTATCGGTTGCTCGCAAACACCGGCAAGCGCGCCGGCCAGGAGGTGCCGCACCTCCATGTCCACATCTTCGGAGGGCAGCCGCTGGGGCCGATGTTGGCGCGCTAGTCGATTTTGGCCGTTGCGCCGGCCGCAGCAGCCGCTAGGCTCCGCGCCAAATCTGGATTCAGGGGAGACTGATGGCCACAGCTACACCGCGCGGGGGACTCTTCGGCCGCGTTAAGCCACTCGACGCTATTCTCGCCACGGCCGAGAAAAAGGGCCTTCACCGCACCCTCGGCGCTGTCCAGCTGACCTTGTTCGGTGTCGGCTGCATCATCGGAACCGGCATTTTCGTGCTGACCTCGGTCGGCGCCCAGAAAGCTGGCCCCGGCCTGATGCTTTCGTTCATCATCGCCGGCGCGGTCTGCGTCGTCGCTGCCCTGTGCTACGCCGAAATCGCCTCGATGGCCCCGGTTGCCGGGTCGGCCTACACGTATAGCTATGCGGTCCAGGGCGAATTCCTTGCCTGGACGGTCGGCTGGGCGCTGCTCCTCGAATATGCGGTCGGGGCCTCGGCGGTGTCGGTCGGCTGGTCAAACTATTTTACCGACACGGTCATGGCTCGAAGTTGGGGGATAGACGTCCCGTCCTTCTTGAAGGCCGGGCCGGAAGCGCTCGGCGGCCAGGTCGGCGGGTTCATCAACCTGCCGGCGGCGCTCATTGCCCTGCTGGTGACGTGGCTGCTGATGATCGGAACGACGGAAAGCGCACGGGTCAATGCGGTGCTGGTCGCGATCAAGATCACTGCCCTCACGGCCTTCGTCGTCCTGACCGTCCCCGCGATCCAGAGCAGCAACCTAGAGCCTTATACGCCCGGCGGGATGTTCGGCGGCTTCGGTTCGGGTGTCGGAGTGGTCGGCGCCGCGGCGACGATGTTCTTCGCCTATGTCGGTTTCGACGCGGTCTCGACCGCGGCGGAGGAAACCAAGAACCCGCAGCGCAACGTACCCATCGGACTGATCGGAAGCCTGCTCATCTGCACCGTCTTTTACATCCTGGTGTCGTGGGGCGCGGTCGGATCGATGGGCGGCCAGCCTATCATGGGACCGGACGGCGCTCCGCTCGGCACCGGGACGCCGGAGCTGGCCCGGGCCTGCGCGACACCGGAATTTGCGCAAGCTCTGGTTTGTTCGCGTGAACCGCTGGCCCACGTCCTGCACACGCTCGGATATGGCGTTGTCGGCAACATGATCGGCTATGCGGCCTTCCTGGCGCTTCCCTCGGTCATTCTGATCCTGCTGTTCGGCCAGACCCGGATCTTCTTCGTCATGGCTCGCGACGGACTGCTTCCCGAGAAGCTCGCCGAAGTGCACCCGAAGTGGAAAACCCCGCACATCTGCACGCTAATCACCGGGCTGGTGGTTGCGATCGGCGCGGCCTTCTTCCCGGTTGGCCAGTTGGCCGACATCGCCAATGCCGGAACGCTCTACGCCTTCCTGATGGTCGCCGTAGCCGTGTGGCAGCTTCGCAGGGCCGATCCCGGCCGCCATCGCCCGTTTAGGGTGCCGGCGATCTGGCTGGTCGCGCCACTGACCATCCTCGGCTGCCTGTTCCTGTTCTTCAACCTGCCGAAGGAAGCGATGCTGGTGCTCCCGATCTGGGGCGTCATCGGGATCGTCATTTACTTCCTCTACTCCTACCGGGCGAGCCATCTCGGCCGCGGCCTGGTCGAGGTTCCGGAGACGGTCGTGCACGAGATCGACCCGTCCAGTCCCGGTTACGACGAGCGGCGCTAGGAGGTTCTAGGATGGATCGGTTTCGTGCGCGGCGTCGAGAAGCGCCGTGCGCAGGCCGTCCGTCTGGTCTTTCGACAGTTTCCGGCCTGAGGACGTGCTGAGGTAGAATACGTCGACCGCGCGCTCGCCGTAGGTGGCGATGTGGGCTGAATGAACTTCGAAGCCGCTATCATGGATGGCCCGCGCAAGCCGGGCCAGGAGCCCGGGCCGGTCGAGCGCATTGACCTCGACAACCGAAGTCCGGCTCGACGCCCGCTCCGGGATGGCCACCGACGGCGCCACATGGAATGCCTCAAGCCGTGCGCCATCCCGCTTCGGCGGCGCGATCTCCGGCGGCGAATCGCCGGCGATTGCGGATTCGACCGATCGCACCAGCCGGTTGCGCACCCTCTTGTCCGAATAGGGACGGCCGCGCCCGTCCTGGACCAGCAAATTGTCCAGCGCCATGCCGTCACGCGTCGTGTGGATCCGCGCATCGATGATGCTCGCGCCCGCCGACGCCAGCCCCGCGCAAATTCGGAAGAACAGCCCTTCGCGGTCAGGCGTGAATACGCTGATCCGGGTCGCACCGCGTTCGGTTTCGTCCTCGGCGACGACGCTTGGGACGGAATCGCCGATTTGCGCCTCTGCCTGCGCGACCTGGCGCGCATTCGACAGCTGCACTTCCGGCGGCTCGGCCAGCCAGTAGCTGTCGGGCAGCCGGCGAGCGTAAGCGCGCGCGATCTTCGCTTTCCAGCCGAGGGCCTTGGCGAGTCCCTCCTGACGCTGGACGACGATTTCGCTACGGCCGCGCTGCTTGTGGCCGAGCCGCAGCTTTTCCTCGGCGGCATCGAACAGGTTTCGAAGAAGAAGGCGCTTCCATTCGTTCCACACGCCCGGTCCGACAGCGCGAATGTCGACGACCGTAAGGATCAGCAGCAGCCGGAGCCGCTCCGGGCTTTGCACCTGGCGGACGAAATCGTCGATCGTCTTGGGGTCGGCGAGGTCGCGCTTGAACGCGGTGGACGACAGCAGCAGGTGATAGCGGACCAGCCACGCGACCGTTTCCGTTTCCGCTTCGTCGAGGCCGAGCCGAGGGCACAGTTTCAGCGCGACCTCCGCGCCGAGGACGCTATGGTCGCCGCCGCGGCCCTTGGCGATGTCGTGCAGAAGCACGGCGACGTAAAGCACCCGCCGGGAGCCGATCTGTCCGAACAACGCGGTCGATAGCGGGTGGTCGTCCCTGAGGTCGCCCCGCTCGATCGCCGCCAGCAGGCCGATCGCGCGGATCGCATGCTCGTCGACCGTATAATGGTGGTACATGTCGAACTGCATTTGGGCGACGACCCGGCCGAAGTCGGGGATGAAGCGGCCGAACACGCCGGCTTCGTTCATCCAGCGAAGCACCATGTCCGGCGACTTCGGATTGGTGAGAGCTTCAAGGAACAAGGCGTTTGCGCGGGGGTCTTTTCGGACTCGAGCCTTGACCAGCCTGGCGTCCCTCGCCGCCGCGCGCATCGCCGCCGGATGGATTTCGAGACCTTCGCGGGCGGCCAGAGCGAACAGCTCGATCAGCCGCACCGGGTCGGCGGAGAAAAAGTCGTCGGATGGGATCGAAAGCCGCCCGCGGTCGAGGACGAAGCCTGCGAGCGCCTTCGGCCTCCGCCGGATCGTCGGCAAGGCGAAGCGGAAGCCCGTGCGAGCCATCTTCTCGTCGAGCTGGGCAAGGAAGACTCCGGTCAGGTCGCCGACGGTCTTCGCGTTGAGGAAATAGAAGTGCATGAACCGCTCGACGGCGGATTTGCCGGGCCGGTCGGCGTAGCGCATGCGCTCGGCGATGGCCTTTTGGTATTGGAAACTGAGCCGTTCCTCGGGCCGCCCCGCTTCGAGGTGGAGGTGGCAGCGGACCGCCCAGAAAAACCGCTCGGCCCGCTCGAATGAGGTGAACTCGTCGGCGGTGAGCAGCCCGACAGCGACCAGCTCGGCAGGCTCGCGAACGTCGTAGATGTACTTGCCGATCCAGTAGAGCGTCTGGAGGTCGCGCAGGCCCCCCTTGCCGTCCTTAACGTTGGGCTCGACGACATAGCGGCTGTCGCCCATCTTGATGTGCCGCTCGTCGCGCTCGGCGAGCTTGGATGCAACATATTCGGCGCCCGAGCCGGCGACGATCTTCGACCGGAAGCGCCGCCACGCCTCCTCGAAAATGTCCTCGCTTCCCCACAGCAGCCGCGATTCCAGGAAGGCCGTGCGGACCGTCATGTCCTTGCCGGCGAAGGTCAGCAGCTCCGGGATCGAGCGAAGCGAGTGGCCCACCTTCAGCTGCATATCCCACAGCAGGTACAGCAGCGCCTCGACGGTCTTTTCGATTTCGCTCGACGGTTTAGCGCGCGACAGGAACATCAGGTCGAGGTCGCTGAACGGCGCCATCTCGCCGCGCCCGGTCCCGCCAATGCCGACGATCGCCATCTCCGGCGGCTCGTCGCCGACGACATATTCATAGGCGAGCCGGACCAGCTGCGAATGAAGGTAAGCGGTCGAGCGCGCCGCCGCCCGGCCCCGTCCCGGTCGCGCGCGAAGCCGCCTGGCGATTTCCTTGCGGCCGCGGTCGAGCGCTTTGGCGAGGATCTTCGCGGCCCTGGCCGAACTTGCACCGTGGAGCTGGTCCCCGACCTTGCGCGGATCGACGATCGCGCGGCGGTCCTCGATCGGATCGAACGGCGCGTTCATCCCGTGCTCCGCTCGGCCCACAAGGCCTTGAGCCGGTACAGCGAGTCGAGCGCCTCGCGCGGGGTGAGCGTGTCCGGCTCGATCGCTGCAAGCGCGTCGGCCAGCGGGTCGGCCGCAGGCTCCGCTTCGGCGCTCGCCGCGAACAAGGGCAGATCGTCCAGCCCGGCAGCGATCCCGCCCGTTGCGTCCCGCCCCGCCTCGAGCCTCGCCAGCACGGCCTTCGCGCGGGCCACAACCGCGGGAGGCAGGCCAGCGAGCTTGGCTACCGCGATTCCGTAGCTTCGGTCGGCGGCGCCGTCGGCGACTTCGTGGAGAAGGACGAGGTCGCCCTTCCATTCGCGGGCGCGGACATGGTGGAGGCTAAGCGCGTCGAGCCGGCCCGAAAGCCTCGTCAGCTCGTGATAATGGGTCGCGAACAGGGTCCGGCACTTCGCCTGGTCGTGCATCGCCTCGACCACCGCCCAGGCGATGGCGAGGCCGTCATAGGTTGAGGTCCCGCGCCCGATCTCGTCGAGGATCACCAGGCTCTGCGGAGTCGCCTGGGCGAGGATTGCGGCGGTCTCGACCATTTCGACCATGAACGTCGAGCGGCCGCGCGCCAGATTGTCCGAAGCGCCGACCCGGCTGAACAGCCGGTCGACCAGCCCGACCTTCGCCCGAGTCGCCGGGACGAAGCACCCCGCCTGCGCCAGGAGGACGATCAGCGCAGCCTGCCTGAGGAAAGTCGACTTGCCGCCCATGTTGGGACCGCTGATCAGCCACAAGCGGTCGTCACGGCCGAGGCTGAGGTCGTTGGCGACGAAGCGTTCACCGCTGCCGGCGAGCGCGCTTTCCACCACCGGATGCCGGCCGGCCTCGATTTCGAGGCACGGCTCGTCGGTGACCTCCGGAGTGCACCACCCGCCTTCCGCCGCCCGCTGCGCATTCGCGGCGGCGACGTCGATCCGAGCGAGTGCTTCGGCGGTCGCGAGAACCTTCGACGATGCCCCGACGGCAAGGGCGCTCAGCTCGTCGAGATGCGCCGCTTCGAGCGCAAGCGCGTGCCCGCCGGCTTCGACCACCCGCGCTGCCTCATCGTGAAGCTCGGGCGAGTTGAATCGGACCACTCCGGCAAGTGTCTGCCGGTGCGTAAAGCCGCTGTCCGGCGCCATCAGCTTGTCGGCGTGGCGGGCGGCAACCTCGACATGATAGCCGAGGACCGCGTTGTGGCGGATCTTGAGCGACGGAATTCTCGTCGAATCCCGGTACCGGCTTTCAAGTCCGGC
>DATAKH010000182.1:0-18431 GCA_036261735.1 Sphingomicrobium sp. | reverse complement strand
ATGTTGAGCCGCGGATCCTTGTCGAGATTGGCCAGGTCGAACGTCATCACTTCGGCGCGCCTGAGCTTGAACGCGCCAGTGAACCGGATGTCCGCGAACTTCGCTTGACGTGTCGCGATCCGGCCGTCGGACGTCAGACCGTCCGTCTGCTGTCCGTAACCCAGGGTCAGCCCGTAGGTTGCCTTGCGTTGCTTGGTCGGAGCGGCACCCAGCGGCACTCTCAAATTGACCGTCGCAGTAGCCCCAAGAGGTGCCTGCATGTCCGAAGAGAAACTGGACTGGGCCATCGCGGGTGTCATCGAACTGACGATTACGGCCGTTGCTACTGACGCATTAAGGAACTTCCTAATCATCGATTGGTCCCCCTGTTCGATCAGCACTGACGCTCCGGACTCGGAGCAGCGCCAGACTAGCACATTCAAAGTCCGTTTACGCGCGCAATTAACGGTTCTTTCCCGAGCCTCGCGGGCCTCAACTAGATTGCCCGCGAGCTTTGATGAGCAGGCGACACGAACACCTCTTCGATCGAAAGGCCGAACAGCTCCGCGATCCGGAAAGCGAGCGGAAGCGACGGGTCGTACTTGCCGGTCTCGATCGCGTTGACGCTCTGCCGGGACACTTCGAGACGTTCGGCGAGGTCGGCCTGGCTCCAGCCGCGCTCGGCGCGCAACACGCGCAAATGATTGTTCATTCTCCGCCTCCCCGGCTCTCGAGGAAGGCGTTGGCGCAGCCGCCGACGCCGAGCCCGCCGAACCACAGGACTGCGAACCAATAGGCTTCCAGGTGCGGCGCCAGGTCGAAGCCTTCAAGGAAGCCCCAGACCGTGGCGACGGTCAGCGCGAACGCGGTGGCGACCAGTGTCTGGCGAACCAGGAGCATCCGCACATACTCGTCGCTCCTGAGGTCGACCAGCAACCGGCCGATGACGATGAACACGCCGACGATCGGAAGCGCCGGCAGGATGGCGGCAGCATAGGCAGCAGCCCCAGTCGGCGCGCTGTTGTCGAAGTAGAGGTTAACGCCGATCAGGACGAGCACATAGGCCGTCATCAGCAGCATCACGCTCCAAGTGTAGCGGCGAAACGCCGGATTATTCCCTTTCATTGGTCAAGCATCCTTATCTAAATGACAAGCACGCTTTACATCAGCGACATGTCGCCTGTCAAGTCACCTTGTCAAAACCTCCGTCGCGATCGATCGACTTCCCTAGTTGAGCAGCTGTGGGCGCGCCGCTACATGGCTCGCGAATGACGAAAATGTTCAAGATCTCGCTTCCGGACGGTTCGGTCCGGGAAGTACCGGAGGGCTCGACCCCGGCCGACGTCGCCGCGGCGATCGGGCCGGGGCTGGCCAAGGCTGCGCTCGCCGCCAGGGTGGACGGCGAGCTTCGCGACCTCAACCGGCCGATAGAAAGCGATTCCAGCCTTGCGTTGGTGACCTCGCGCGACGAGGCCGAGGCGCTCGAACTGGTCCGTCACGACTTCGCCCACATCCTCGCCGAAGCAGTGCAGAACCTTTTCCCCGGAACCCAGATCACCTTCGGGCCGGCGACCGAGGACGGCTTCTATTATGACTTCGCGCCGCCGGCCGAGCGCGGGCAGTTCACCGAGGAGGACCTGCCCGCAATCGAAGAGGAGATGCGGCGGATCATCGCCGCCGACAAGCCGCTGTGCCGCGAGGTCTGGACCCGCGACCAAGTCCGCGAATTCTTCGAGAAACAGGGCGAGGCGTTCAAGGCCGAGTGGGTGATGGAACTGCCGGAAGGCGAGGCGATCACCATGTACCGCACCGGCGAGGGCGAAGGCGCCTGGATGGACCTGTGCCGCGGCCCGCACCTTGCCTCGACCGGCAAGCTCGACCCGCAATCGTTCCGGCTGACCCGGGTATCGGGCGCTTACTGGCGCGGCGACCCCAAGAATCCGATGTTGAGCCGTATCTACGGCACCGCCTGGCTCAACAAGAAGCAGCTCGACGCCTATCTGGTCCGGCTGGAGGAAGCGGCCAAGCGAGATCATCGCAAGATCGCTCAGGAGATGGACCTCTTCCATCTCCAGGCCGAAGCGCACGGCTCGGTCTTCTGGCACTCGAACGGCTATATCATCTGGCGCGAGCTGGAAGCCTACATGCGCCGCCGGCTGGACTCGGCCGGCTACCGCGAGATCAAGACCCCGCAGCTGATCGATTCCAGATTGTGGGTGCTGTCGGGCCACTGGGGCAAGTTCCGCGAGAACATGTTCGTGGTGCCGGACGAAATTCCGGCGACCGAGGACGGAAAACCGGTGATCACCGGCGACGCGGAGCTAATGGCCCTGAAGCCAATGAACTGCCCGGCGCACATCCAGGTCTTTAAGCAGGGCATCACCAGCTATCGCGAGTTGCCGCTCCGGCTCGCCGAGTTCGGCTGCTGCCACCGCAACGAGCCCCACGGCGCGCTCCACGGGATCATGCGAGTCCGCCAGTTCACCCAGGACGACGCCCACATCTTTTGCACGCACGAGCAGCTGGTCGAGGAGACGAAGAGCTTCTGCGCGCTTCTCGATGCCGTTTATCGCGATCTCGGCTTCGCCGATTACCAGGTGAAGCTGGCGACTCGGCCCGAGCAGCGAATCGGCAGCGACGAGGACTGGGACCGCGCCGAAGCGGATCTCGAGACCGCGCTGAAGGAGACCGGGCTCGACTATGAAGTTCTCCCCGGCGAGGGAGCTTTCTACGGTCCGAAGCTGGAGTTCCACCTGCAGGACGCGATCGGAAGGACCTGGCAGTGCGGAACGCTTCAGCTCGACCCGCAGATGCCCAAGCGACTGGACGCCACCTACATTGGCGCCGACGGAGAGAAGCACTCGCCGCTGATGCTCCATCGGGCGATTCTCGGCACCTTCGAGCGCTTCATCGGCATCCTCATCGAGCATTATGCCGGCAAGTTCCCGCTGTGGCTGGCGCCCGTGCAGGCAGTGGTGGCGACCATCGTCTCCGACGCCGACGATTATGCGCGCGACGTGGCCGCGAAGCTGGCGGCGCGCGGAATCCGCGTCGAGACCGACCTTCGCAACGAGAAGATCAACTACAAGGTGCGCGAGCACTCGCTGGCTAAGGTCCCGCTGCTCCTCGTCGTCGGCAAGCGCGAGGCAGACGAAGGCACGGTGGCGCTGCGTCGCCTTGGCAGCGAGGAGCGGCAGGTCGCGATGAGCCTCGACGAGGCGGTGGCGATGCTGGCCGCTGAGTCGACGCCGCCCGATATCAAGTGAGAATTCGTGCCGCCGCGCCAGCGGACCTTTCGCGCGCGTTGCAGATCTGGCGAGATGCGGTCGATGCCACACATGGCTTCCTCTCGGCAGAGGACCGCGCCGCGATCGACGCGATGGTCGCCAACGAATTCCTGCCCAATGCCGACCTCATCCTCGCGGTCGACGAGGATGACCATCCGCTCGGGTTCCTGGTGATGGACGGCCAGGCGATTGATGCCCTTTTCGTGGATCCTGCGCACCACCGCCGAGGCGTTGGCACCTTCCTTCTCGACCATGCGCTGTCGCTTGCGCCCGATGCGACTGTCGACGCAAGCGAGCAGGCCACCAACGCCTTGCCTTTCTATTTAGCTCGCGGCTTTCGGATCGTGGGCCGGTCGCCGACCGATCCTCAAGGAAGGCCCTATCCGCTAATCCATCTCGCCCGTTGACACGCGTCGGGCCGCGCCCGCTGCAAAACTGCGGCTGGCCGGTGCCGCCAGCCTTTTCAAATGGCGGGCGAACGCCTAATTCGCTACTTCGCGAACCAACTTACTGGAGAGAAAGCTATACCACCGCCCTATCCGCGCCGTCCGCAGACGCCGCCGCAATTTTCCGGCCCCCGCTACAACGAATTCATCCAGAGCCCGAAGGTCCGGGTCATTGATGACAACGGCGAAAACTTGGGCGTGATGTATACGCGCGAAGCGATCGAGCAGGCTGCCGAAGCCGGGCTCGACCTTGTCGAAGTTTCCCCGAACGTCGATCCGCCGGTCTGCAAGTTCCTCGACATCGGCCGCTACAAATACGAGGCGCAGAAGAAGGCGAACGAGCAGCGCAAGAAGCAGAAGACGCAGGAGATCAAGGAGATCAAGATGCGTCCCAACATCGACGACCACGATTATGACACCAAGATGAAGAAGGTTTTCGAGTTCCTCGAGGACGGCGACAAGGTGAAGGTCACAATGCGCTTCCGGGGCCGCGAGATGGCGCATGGCGAGCTTGGAATGGCGGTTCTCCGCCGGGTCCAGGAGCAAACCGCCGACTTGGCGAAGATCGAGGCGCACCCGCGCATGGAAGGTCGCCAGATGCTCATGGTGCTCGCTCCGAAATAGCCATCGGTCGCTTTGCGGCGTCTCACCTACCGAAGGATGCTGTTGCAATTTTGCAGCAACAATTGCGGATTCGCGGTTTCGTTACGCCCCTGCCTTCCGTCTCCGGCTGACGTGCATTAGCCTTCGCTTAGCAGGCCCTCTCAACTGCGGGCCTCGGGAGGGCATCATGCGCAAATCGATTTGGCTGCTTTCTGCGGCGCTTCTGTTTCCTGCACCGCTTTACGCGCAGCAGGCCGATCCGGGTCAACCAACTCAGCCGACAGGTCCCGAGGGCGAAGAGGAAATCGATCAGGCGAACACTGCAGGTCAGGGCGCGGTTGCGGACACGGCCGTCTCTCCGCAACCGGTCGACAGCGGCAACGTCCTGGTCACCGCCACTCGACGCAACCAGGCTCTTTCCGACGTTCCGCTCGCGGTAAGCGCAGTCAGCGCCGACAATCTGCAGAATTCCGGCGCGACCGATATTCGCCAGCTCAACCAGCTGTCGCCGTCGCTGCTGGTATCGTCGACCCAGTCCGAAGGTCTTGCAGTCGCCCGTATTCGCGGCATCGGCACCGTTGGCGACAATCCGGGACTCGAAAGTTCGGTCGGAGTCTTCATCGATGGCGTTTACCGGTCGCGAACCGGCATGGGGCTCACCGAGCTCGGCCCGCTCGAGCGGATCGAGATCCTCCGCGGCCCGCAAGGCACATTGTTCGGCCGCAACACGTCGGCCGGCCTGATTTCGATCATTACCGCGCAGCCGAGATTCGAATCTGAGATCAGCGGCGCGGTCACGGTCGGCAATTATGACCTCCGCCGCCTGGAAGCCAGCGCGACGGGGCCGATCACGCCCGTGCTTGCGGCCCGGCTCGACGGAGTCTGGATGAAGCGCGACGGATTCCTTGAGGACGTCATCTCCGGCCGGGACGTCAATGACCGCAACCGCTGGCTTCTTCGCGGCCAGCTGCTGTTCGAACCGAGCAGCGATCTGTCCGTCCGGCTTGTCGCCGACTACACGCGCAGAAAAGAAGAATGCTGCGCGGCAGTCTATCTCCCCGCGCACGACTTCACGGCGGCGGGCCCGCAACCATCGACTTTCGCCGGCATATTGCGGGGCATGGGCGCAAGCATCAACGACGATCCGTTCGAGCGCGACGTCGCGATCACGCCCGGGCGCGATTTTGAAAACAAAGTCAGAGACTGGGGCGTGTCGGGCGAGGTCAATTACGACTTCGGGGGCGCCAAGCTGACGTCGATCACCGCCTACCGTTTCAACAACCTCACCCGTGGTCAGGATATCGACTATAACAACCTCGATATCTTCTATCGTCCCAGCGACGGCGGGTCGGGCGCGCGCTTCAAGACTTTCTCGCAGGAGCTCAGGCTCAACGGCGAGGCCTTCGGCGGGAAGCTCGATTGGCTGGTCGGCGCATATCTCGCGAACGAGCGGCTGCGCGTCATCGATAACGTCACCTATGGCGAAGACCTGCCCAAATATTTCAACTGCGTCGTCGGGGCGAATTTCGCCTCAAGCTTCATCAATTCCGGAGTGCCCGCGCTCGCGGCGCTCGGCAGCACATTGGTGAACCCCTTGAATCCGACCTGCCTCGACCCCGCATCAGCGGGCGGGCTGCTTCCCTTCGCCGGAGCGAACGCTACAGCGCTTGCCGCCTTCGCGCGGCTTGGGGCGTTCGCCGGAGCTCCGTTCACCGACAGCGGCTTTGCCAACCTGGCGACCGCCCTCGGCCTTCCGGGGCAATCGCTCGCCGGGGTCGCCCTCGACGATGAGTGGAAACACAAGAGCAACAACTGGGCGCTGTTCACCCACAATATCTTCGAGATTACGCCCGGCTTGGATCTGACCGTCGGAGTCCGGTACACGCACGAGAAGAAGTCGATCGACGCAAGCCTGTCCGACAACAACACGCTGTGTACCTTCTACTCCACTTTCGTTGCGGCGCTTCAGCAGCTGCCCTGCGTCTTCGTTCCCAGCGTTCCGGGCGGGGGCCCATTCACTTTCAGCGACAGCAGGACCGAGAACAAATTCTCGGGAACGGCCGTCCTAAGCTACAAGCCGACACCCGAGCTGCTGACCTACGCAAGCTATTCGCGCGGCTATAAGGCCGGCGGCTTCAACCTCGACCGGGCTGCGCTCTGGCGGGCATTCGCCCCCACCGTGCCACCGCCTCCCTTCCCGGTAGGCGGAACGGGCGCGATCTGCACGACCGAAACCCAGACGAACTGCCAGGGCCGGATGGCTTCGGGAGCCGATCTGCAGTTCAAGCCCGAGACGGTCGATGCGTTCGAGATCGGTGCGAAGTACAACGGCCGCGGCTTCGACCTCAACGTCGCGGTCTTCCACGAGCTGTTCGAGAACTTCCAGCTCAACACCTTCAACGGCCTCAATTTCGTCGTCGAAAATATCAATTCCTGCAAGGGTGAGCTGGACCCGCCCGATACCGACACGGACAACAGCCTGTTTACCGGCTCGTGCAGCGGCGGGACCAAAGCCGGAGTCCGCAGCCAGGGCGTCGAAATTGAATTGTTCACTCGCCCGATGCGGTACCTCGACCTCAATGCCGGCGTGACTTACGCCGACACCAAGTATCGCAGGCGGCTCGTCGGTGCCGACGGGCGGCCGTTGACCAATGCCCTGTTCCAGCTGCCGGGACGGCGAGTGTCCAACTCGAACGAGTGGACGTTGACCGGCGCTGCCGCTTGGACCCCACCGATCGGAAACACCGGTCTTAGCGGGCTTGTCTACGCGGACGTCCGTCACATGAGCGGGTTCAACACCGGCTCGGATCTTGACCTCGAGAAGTTCCAGGAAGCGTTCACGGTCGTCAACGCCCGGATCGGTATCCGCGGCCGCGACAATGCCTGGTCGCTGGAATTCTGGGCCCAGAACCTGTTTGACGAGGACACGGTTCAGGTCGCGTTCGACGCTCCCGTTCAGGGGTCCGGGACGCAGCGGGGTGTCGAACAGGGCTCGGCTGCCGGCTTCTATGATCGCTCGACGCAGCTGTTCGGCGCGTTCCTCGGCGAGCCGCGGACGTTCGGCGCGACGTTCCGGATGGCTTTCTCGCCGCCGCCGCCCGCCCCGCCGCTGCCCCCGCCGGCCGCTCCGGCGCCGGTGGTCGAGGCTCCGGCGACCCAGGTCTGCGCCGACGGAACGACCATCCTGGCAACGGATTCCTGCCCCGTTCCGCCGCCGCCTCCGCCGCCGCCGCCTGCGGCGCCAGAGCGCGGATAACCTAAAGACAGAGGGGAGGGGGCCTCGCCGGAAGCGGCGGGGCCCTTTTCCTATTTGAGCAACGGCGCGGCGAGCGCCGCGAGGTCGAGCTCCGGCCTGGCCCCGTAATGCTGGATCACCTCTGCGGCGCAGATCGCGCCAAGCCGAAGCGACTCCTCGAGCGTCCTGCCGCGCACCTGGCCGGCGAGGAATCCCGCGGCGAACAGGTCGCCGGCGCCGGTCGTGTCGACCAGCCGCTCGATCGGTTCGGCCGGCACCTGAGCGCGCTCCCCGCCGCAACAGGCGAGCGCCCCGTGCTCGCTTCGGGTTACGACCAGGGTCGGAACCTTCGGCGACAATTCGGCGATCGCGGAATCGAGATCGGTGCCGTGGGCGAGGTGCAGGAATTCCTGCTCGTTGGCGAACAATATGTCGATCTTGCCATGGTCGATAAGGCGCAGGAAGTCGTCGCGGTGGCGTTCGACCACGAAGCTGTCGGAAAGCGTGAACGCGACTTTCGTGCCGGCCGACCTGGCGATGTCGATGGCCGCTTCCATTGCAGCGCGCGGCTGCGCGGGATCCCACAGATAGCCTTCGAGGTATAAGATGCGCGCGCTTTCGACCACGGCGCTGTCGATGGCGCTGCGCTCCAGTTTCTGGGCCGCGCCGAGAAAGGTGTTCATCGTTCGCTGAGCGTCGGGGGTAACGAGGATCAGCGAGCGGGCGGTGGCGCCGACGTTGCTCCGCGGCGGGACGACAAAATCGATGCCCATGCTCTCGATATCGTGGCGATAGATGCCACCGAGCTCGTCATCCGCGACCTGGCCGATGAAAGCGGCCCGGCAACCGAGCGCTGCAAGCCCGGCCGCCGTATTTCCCGCCGACCCGCCGCTGACTTCGCGGCCCGGCCCCATCGCCGCATAGAGCCGCTCCGCCTCGGCCTCGTCGATCAGCCGCATCGAGCCCTTGGCGAGGCCCTGCTCGTCGAGGAATTCCTCACCGGCGTCGGCAATCACGTCGACGATGGCATTGCCGATCGCCAGCACATCCACAGCTTTGTTGGTCATCGGGCGCGCCTAGCGGCGCGAACGCTCCGCCGCAACTTGCACCGGCGAAGCGGTGCCGCCATGGATTGGCGATGCGCCGGCTAGTCGTCCTCTCCACATCGCTGCTGCTCGCAGCCTGCGCCACTGCGCCAAGGCCGGCCCAGCCCGAGCAGGTGCCGCCGTCAGCGCATACGCGCGGCGAGATCATCGGGCTTACGGCGCAAGAGCTGGTGAGCAGGTTCGGGACGCCGGCACTGCAGATTCGCGAAGGCGAGAGCCTGAAGCTGCAATTCCGGAGCCGTGAGTGCGTGCTCGACGCTTATCTCTACCCCAGCGGCACCGCTCCCCACCGGGTCACCTACGTCGATACCCGCACGCGCTCACTGGCCGAAATCGATCAGGCGCTTTGCATCGACTCGCTCGACTCGCCCTGAAGCTCCGCCATCGCCCAGCGGGCGGCCTCGGCGATCACCTCATCGTCATCGTCCAGGTGGCGGCCGACTGATTCAATAAGCTTCGGATCGCAGCTGTTGCCGGCGGCGACCAGGCAGTTGCGGATCATCCGCCTGACCCCGATCCGCTTGATCGGCGAGCCGGCGAACTTCTCGCGGAACGCAGCGTCGTCGAGCGACAGCAGGTCCTCCAGCTTCGGCGCCTTCAGCTCCTCGCGGGGAAGGAAGGCCTGGTTGGCCGCCGCGGCGTCGGCAAACCGGTTCCATGGGCAGACGGCGAGGCAATCGTCGCAGCCGTAGATTCGGTTCCCCATCGGTCGCCGCAATTCGACGGGAATTGCGCCGTTATGCTCGATGGTCAGGTAGGAGATGCATTTGCGGGCATCGATCCGTCGCGGACCGTCGAATGCGCCGGTCGGGCAGGAGTCGAGGCACCGGGTGCATCTGCCGCAGGTGTCGCGCGCGGGTGCATCCGGCTCCAGGTCGAGGGTGGTGAGAATCACACCGAGAAACAGCCAGCTTCCGTGCTCGCGGCTGACGAGGTTGGTGTGCTTGCCCTGCCAGCCGATCCCGGCCGAGGCGGACAGCGGCTTTTCCATTACCGGGGCGGTGTCGACGAAGACCTTGAGCTCGCATTGCGACTTGTCGACGAGCCATCGAGCGAGCGCCTTCAAGCGCTTCTTGACGGTCTTGTGATAGTCGCCGCCCTGCGCATAGACCGAAATCCGGCCGGCCGAGCCGTCATCGGCCAGCGCCAGCGGATCGGTTTCGGGGGCATAACTCATGCCGAGCGCGATGGCGGTGCGCGCCTCCGGCCACAACGCCGTGGGAGCGACCCGCTGGTGAGCGCGGGCCTCCATCCATTCCATCGCCCCGTGGCGGCCGTCGGCAAGCCAGCGCATCAGGTCCGCTCCGGCCTCCAGCGCCGAATCGGCGCGCGCGAAGCCGCAGGTGACGAAGCCGAGCCGCTTCGCCTCCGCGCTTATTGCTTCCTTCAGGTCTTCGCCTCTATCCACGGCCGCGCCAATAGCCTCTTAATCTCCGTTTCTCTAAGGAATTCCGTTGCTTCGACAGCCATCCCGGCAATCGCGACCTGGCGAATGCGCGCTTGAAGCCAAGGACCTGGTCAAGGATTTCGGCGATACGCGCGCCGTCGACGGGGTCAGCCTGGCGGTTCCGACTGGGTCGATCTACGGCCTGCTTGGCCCGAACGGGGCGGGCAAGACGACGACGCTCAGGATGCTGCTTGGGATCATCGACCCCTCGAGCGGGAGCCGCTCCGTGCTCGGGCGTTCCCGGCCGATCGATGCGGCGCCCGAAATCGGCTACCTACCCGAGGAGCGCGGGCTTTACCCGGCGATGCACTGCCGCGACGCGATCGCCTTCATGGGCGCGCTGCGCGGGCTTCCGCTGGCGGAGGGCCGCCGCCGGGCTGACGAATTGCTCGCCGAACATCGGTTGGGGGACTGGGCGCGCAAGCCGATACGGACGCTGTCCAAGGGGATGGCGCAAACCGTCCAGCTGCTGGGCACAATCGTCCACAAGCCGCGGCTGATCGTCCTTGACGAGCCGTTCGCCGGGCTCGACGCGATCAACCAGGCGCGGCTGGAGGAGCTGATCAGAAGCGAGGCGCGCGGCGGCGTTACCGTCATCTTCTCGACCCATGTCATCGCCCATGCCGAGCGCCTTTGCGAGCGGATTGCGATCATCGCCAAGGGGCGGGTGGCGTTCGAAGGCGCCGTCGACACCGCCCGGGCGAAGCTTCGCCCGATCGTCCGGCTGCGGACCCGCGACGAGGATGGCCAGTGGCGGAGCGCAATTCCGGATGGTGCGCGTCGCGAAGGCGGCGAATGGGTATTCGAGCTTCCGGCAAGCGGGCCCGAGCCGCTGCTCAAGGCGCTGATTGACGGCGGTGCGGGAATCGAAACCCTCGCGATCGAGCGGCCGGGGCTTCATGACGCTTTCGTCGCAATCGCCGGGGATGCGGCGGCAAAGGCAATGGCCGAGGAGACTCCCCAATGAGGCAGCTTCTGCGCTCCGCCTGGGTCATCGGCCGCCGCGATTTCACTGCGACGGTGTTTTCGAAGGCGTTCATCTTCTTCCTGATCGGGCCTTTGTTCCCGGTCCTTCTCGGCGGCCTGTTCGGCGGGATCGGAGCCCATGTCGCGAGCCAGACGGAGCAGCCGCGGGTCGCGGTCGTCGCTCCGGCGGCGGAGTTCGAAAAGCTTGCCGCCGCCCATGTGCGGCTCACCGAGGCGATGGACGAGCGGCGCGTGATCGAGATAATCGGCGTCGTGCCGAGCGGCGACCCGCAGGCACAGGCTCGCGACCTGCTCCGGTCGACGGAGCGACCTGTTGTTGCGGTCCTGACTGGCGCTCCCGACGAGCCGCAGCTGACCGGCGCGGTCGATCAAGGCGGCGCGGTCGCCGGCCAGGTGGCGATGCTGCTCGATTCGGCGCAATCGGAAGCGAGACCCTTGTCCGTCACGACGACGCAGCGCTCGACCGGGTCCGAGACCAGGAGCCGTACGATCACTGCCCAGACGGGGCAGATGATCCTGTTCTTCCTGACCATCATCCTCGCCGGAATGACGCTGTCCCAGCTGATCGAGGAGAAATCGAACAAGGTGATCGAAGTGCTCGCGGCAGCGGTTCCGATCGAGTCGATCTTCGTCGGCAAGCTGTTCGCGATGCTTGCGACGTCGCTCGTCGGAATCGTGGTGTGGATCGCAGCCGGCGTCGCCGCGCTGTCGATGTTCATGGCTGGTGGAACGGCGTCGATTCCCGAACCGGCGGTCGGAACGGGTGCGTTCGTCGTGCTGACGGTGATCTATTTCGCGATGAACTACCTGCTGCTCGGCTCCGTCTTCCTCAGCATCGGCGCGCAGGCCTCGACCGTTCGCGAAGTGCAGACGCTGTCGATGCCGGTGACGGTGGCGCAGGTGCTGATCTTCGGTTTTGCCGCGCTCGCTGTCGGCTCGCCCAATTCAGGGATGGCCATCGGCGGAGCGCTGTTCCCGCTCTCCTCGCCGCTGGTGATGGTCGCGCGCGCCGCGGAAGAGCCCGAGCTGTGGCCGCACCTGCTCGCGATACTCTGGCAGGCGGCGTGGATCGCGCTCGTGGTGTTCGTTTCCGCACGCCTGTTCCGCCGTACGGTGCTCAAGTCGGGACCGGTCAAGCGGCGCTGGTGGAAGAGGGCGGCGGCCTAGCCCCGGCGCCCGCTGCTCAGACGGTGCTTATGTCCGGAGCGTCCTCGGCCTTCATCCCGACGACATTGTAGCCGGCATCTACGTGGTGGATTTCGCCGGTGACTCCGCTGGCGAGGTCCGACAGCAAGTAGAGCGCGCCGCCACCGACGTCCTCGATGGTGACGTTGCGGCGAAGCGGCGAGTTATATTCGTTCCACTTCATGATGTAGCGGAAATCGCCGATGCCGCTTGCGGCCAGGGTCTTGATCGGTCCCGCCGAAATTGCGTTGACGCGGATGCCCTCGGGCCCAAGGTCCATCGCCAGATATTTGACGCTGGCTTCCAGTCCCGCCTTGGCGACGCCCATCACGTTGTAGTGCGGGATCACCTTCTCCGCGCCGTAATAGCTCAAAGTAAGCAGGGATCCGCCGGGCTTCATCATTGCTCGCGCGCGCTGCGCCACGGCGATGAAGCTGTAGACGGAGATGTTCATCGTCAGCAGGAAATTGTCGAGGGTCGTGTCGACGAATTTCCCGCGAAGCTCGTTCTTGTCGGAAAAGCCGATCGCGTGGACGACGAAATCCAGGCTGTCCCAGCGCGTCTTCAGCTCGGCAAAGGAATCGTCGAGAGCCTTGTCCGAGCTGACGTCGCAATCGAGCAGGAAGGAGGAGCCGAGTTGCTCCGCAAGCGGCCTCACGCGCTTCTCCAATGCCTCGCCCTGGTAGGAGAAGGCCAGCTCGGCCCCCTGGTCGGCGAGCGACTTGGCAATCCCCCACGCGAGGGAGCGGTCGTTGGCAAGGCCCATGATGAGGCCGCGCTTGCCCTTCATCAATCCAGTCAAAGCTCGGGCTCTCCTTCAAGCACCGCCTCGACGTCCTCGCCGGGCGACAATTCTTCGACTTCGAGCTCGTCCTTGAACGGCCCGCTGTAGATTTCGCCCTTTAGGGCAGTCGGCTCATAGTCCGCCAGAGCGGCGTTGAGCTCCGCCCCGGTCACGACGCCAAGCCCGATCATGAAGAAGAAGATCAGCGCGACCATGACCCCGGCAAGGCTGCCGTAAGTGAGGCTGTAGCCGCCGAAGAGCGAGAGGACCTGGGGCAAGAGCTCGACGGTCGCCAGCCACCAGGCCGTAATGAACAAGGCTCCCGGCCATTTGCGGCATCCGTGCTTTCGGTAGCGAAGCGGCGTCAGCGCGTAGAACAAGGCGTAGAAAGTCAGGAACATCGTCGCCGCCGGTACCAGGCGGTAGATTCCCAGCGTCCTGCCGATCCCTTCGGCGAACGGAAACCATTGCACCAGCACCGCGTGCAGCGAGCTCAAGGCGACGCTTGCCGCGAAGGCGATCATCAACAGGAACACAGCGGCGAGGATCACCAGGATCGAGCCGAGCCGGTACTCCCAGAAGGGCGCGCTATATTTGACTCCGTAAGCCCGCCGAAGGATGTCGCGGATCGTCTCGACGAAGCTGCCCGCGGTCCACAGTCCAATGATTGCGCCGAACCACAGCAGCAGGCCGGTTCGCGCCTCCAGCACTTCGCCGATCGGCGCTCGGAGCGTTCCGGCGACGTTCGGCGGAAGCCGCGCGAGCAGGTTCGCAACGGCGAGCTGCGCATCTTCGCTTTGGCCGATCAAATGCGCGACCGCCGCGGCCAGGATCAGGAACGGAAACAGGGCCAGGATCGACAGATAGGCGAGGTTGCCGGCGTGGATGAAGCCGTCGTTGTAGACGCCGACCGCAACCCGCTTGACGACTTCCCAGACGTAATGCCTCGGCTTTAGCCGAGTCGCGACATCGGGGCCGAAGGCCGCGCTCGCGCTTGCAAGCCGCTTTCGCCGTGCTTCGGGGGAGAGAGGAGAGACTTCGCGCATTCAGGGGCGCCCTACTACGACGATTGCGGCGCTTTCAAACTCCAAGCGATGAGCGCGGGTTGCCGCCGCCGCTCCACTTCTCGGCAAAGGACTCCAGCTCGGAGTCTCCTGACGGCACGTCGATCTCGATGGTGACGAGCTCGTCGCCGCGGGTGCCGTTCTTGCCGGTGAAGCCGCGGCCCTTGAGGCGGAGCACGCGCCCCGACGAGCTGCCCTTGGGGATCGTCATCATCACCGGGCCTTCGGGAGTCGGAACCTTCACCTTCGCGCCAAGGACGGCTTCCTTGAGGTTGACCGGCAGGTCGAGGCGGATGTCGTTGCCGTCGCGCCGGAAGAAGGGGTGCGGCTGAACCGAGATCGTGACGATCGCGTCGCCGGGTCCGGCCGGCCCGGGCTGGCCCTTGCCGGAGAGCCGGATCCGAGTTCCGTCCTCGACGCCCTTGGGAAGCTTCAGGTCGATGGTCTTGCCGTCGGCGAGCTTGATCCGCTGCGGTGCCAGCTTCGCTGCATCGACGAACGAAACTTTCAGGCGATAGGCGATGTCGGCGCCCTTCTGCGGCGCGCGCGCCCGCTGGCGAAAGCCGCCGAACCCGCCGCGGCCGGCGCCGGCGGAGCGCCCCCCGAACAGCCCCTCGAACAGGTCGCTGATGTCGGCCGCGTCGCCGAATTCCGTCTGGAATCCTTCGAAGCCGCTAGGTCCGCCCGGTCTCCCAGCCCCGGGGCGGCTGCCCGAATGGCCGCCGAAGCCGCCGCCGAACGGCATCTTGGGATTTCCCTCCTCGTCGATCTCGCCGCGGTCGTAGCGGGCGCGCTTGTCCTTGTCGGACAGCATGTCGTAGGCGTGGGTGACCTCGCCGAACCGCTTGGCCGCGTCGGGATTGTCCTTGTTGCGGTCGGGGTGAAGCTGCTTGGCGAGCGCGCGGTACGCCTTCTTGATCTCGGCCTCGCTCGCGCCGCGCTTCAGCCCCAGCCTCTGGTACAGGTCCAACGCCATCGCCGCTCTCGTTCTCCCACCGCAACGGAAATGTCCATGGCCCGGGCGGGCCTGAGTGAGGAAAATGGGTTAGCGGCCGATTGGCTGCAACCGCGGCGTCGGCGCGCAAAGAAAGAGCCCCGGCGACCGGACGGCCGTCGGGGCTCCCGTGCTTTCCTGATCCGCCTGACTGCATCGCCGGAAGCTATCGGGGATTTTCATCCGCGACCCGCTTTACGGGGACGCGCCCGGGATCTGGAGCACGTCGGTAGAACGGATTTCCCCGCCGGGGGTTCCGTCATCCATGGCCAAGAAAAAGAGACTGCGGATTGCCAGCTACAACATCAACGGGATCACCAGCCGCCTTTCTATCCTGCTTCGCTGGCTCGACGAGTTCCGGCCCGATGTAGTCGGTCTCCAGGAGCTCAAGACGACTGACGAGAAATTCCCCGCCGACGCCATCGAGAAGGCAGGCTATTCAGCGATCTGGCACGGGCAGAAAAGCTGGAACGGGGTCGCGCTGCTGAGCCGCGTTGGCGAGCTTCACGAGACCCGGCGCTGCCTTCCCCGCGATCCCGACACGGGCCAAAGCCGCTACATCGAAGCGGCGGTCTGCGGGCTCCTCGTCGGCAACATGTACGCTCCGAACGGCAATCCCTGGCCGGGCCCGAAGTTCGATTACAAGCTCGCCTGGCTCGACCGGCTTTGCGACTACGCGCAGGAGCTGATCGACAATGACGTCCCTGCAGTCCTGATCGGCGACTATAACGTCATCCCGACCGAGCAGGACGTATACAAGCCCGAGCGCTGGGCGAAGGACGCTTTGTTCTCGCCCCAAGCCCGCGAAAAATATGCCGAGCTGGTCACGCAGGGCTGGACCGACGCCATCCGCCACCTACATCCCGACGATCGAATCTACACCTTCTGGCATTATTGGCGCCGCTCGTTCGAGCGCGACGCCGGAATCCGCATCGACCACGCGCTGCTAAGTCCCAAGCTGGCGCCGAAGCTCAAGGCGGCAGGCGTGGACCGCACCCCGCGAGCCTGGGAAAAAACCAGCGACCACGCGCCGATGTGGGTCGAGGTAGAGGTGTAGGCCCTCGCTTTCGCTCGGATTGCGATGCTCACCAGTCCCCCGGACTCGCTGCGCGTCGCAATGGTGCCGGATGCAGGATTCGAACCCGCGACCTTCGGTTTACAAAACCGCTGCTCTACCAACTGAGCTAATCCGGCCCTGAGGCGGCATCTGCGTCAAAGGATGCCGAACGTCCAGCCTTCGGTTCGGGCAATATCGGCTGTCAGGCTCTGCGGCGCAAATGCGCGCGGCTCGGTTCGCGCCAGCTGGCGCATTCCGGCGGCCGTCACGAGAGCGTCGGTCTGGTGGTCGTTGGGCTCGAAGCGAAGCCGCACCGGCTTGCTTCCGAGTCCTGCTAGCGCCTGGTTGAGCTGCCTGCGCGTGCGGAGCTTGGTTCCGGGCATTCCGGCACGGCGGAGATAGATCCGCGTGTAGATTTCGACGACCGCGCTTCCTTGGCCTGGGAGCGGGTCCATCGGCCAGATTGCGACCTTGCCGTCGAGCCGGTGGAGCAGCCGCATGCCCGCGAAGCTCGCCTTGGCGACCTGGGCGGCTCCGATCGCGTCGAACGCGCTCGCGGTCTTGCGGCCCCCCTGGCGGTTGAGCTGCTGGTCGCACAGCCGGAATCGCATGAAGTCGGCTTTCACGCCGTCGGCTATGCCGAAATAGAAGTGCCTGCGGTGCACCTGTTCGAGGAAGCGTGCCGCGCCGAGGTCAATGTCATCGCTGCGGTGATCGACATAGGCCCACAATTCGCGAGCGCTGTCTGGCACTCCCGATTCCCCTGGCAGGTATTCGCCGCGCTCGAGGAACGGCGGGGCGAAACTGAAGTCGAAGCCGAACAGCGTCGGCTCTTTCTCCGCCTGCCCCAGGAGCCACTCCAGCACTTCTTCCCGTGACCAGCTATGACCGGCCCGGACCAGGCGCGGCGGAGCGTCGCCGCGAGCCTCGGCAATGGCGATTCCCCGGTGCTTTTTCCCCTTCGCGCCCGACCAGTCGATCGCGACGTAGGAAACGAAGTGCGGCGTCACACCAGCGGCGGCTGCCGGTCCTCCGCCTCGTCGTCCGGGGGCCCGCTGCGCTCGATCCGCGGCGGCGGCGGCGCCCGGCGCGGAGTCGGCGGCCCGTTCTCATCGACATAGCGCTCCAGCACCCGCGCCGCGGCGTCGCGCCCGCCGAGGCCGAACGCGAGCGCCACCGCGATTGCCGCCGATCCGAGGATCAGTCCGAAGGCCAGGATCACGATCTGGTCGGCAAGGCCCATGAAGGTGAGGCCGATGGCGGTGAACAAGGCGATGATCGCGTAGCGCACCAGCGTCTTCGCATAGCTGTCTTCGCCGGTCGAGCTCCCTACCAGACCGGCGATGATCCGGGCGAGGAAGATGCCGGTGACGATAATCAGGGTGCCGAAAATCACCTTGCCCCCGAGCTCGGTGACCTGCGCCAGGAAGATGGCGACGGTGCCGCCACCCAATTGCTTCGCCGCCTCGATTGCGGCCGCGAGCATGATCGCGATGAAAGCGATCCTGGCGACGATCTTCGACGGGCTGCTCGAGGCGGGAAGGACGCCCGTGGACTGCACCGCTCTGTCGAAGCCGGTCGGCGGCAGGATTCCCTCGATTACGGTCTGCGCGAACCGCGCAGCAATAAACGCGATTCCCAGCCACAAGGCCGCCGTCAGAATGTGCGGGATTGCGGCGAGCATGTCGTTGAGCATGTTCGTCGCCGGAACCGAAATGGCCTCGATCCCGAGCACGTTGATTGCGGCAATGCCGGCGGGAATGATGATGAAGGCGAAGGCGAGGATCCCGACTGCCTTGGCGACGCTGGCGCGGGTTGCACCGGGCGCCGCTCCGGGCGGGACCGCATCGGGCTCGGTGCGGACTGTGCCGGCGGTGTCGCCGATTCCGATCCGGGCGAGCAGGCCGTCGACATTGACGGCAGTCAAGGCGGTCTCAAGCAGGCGCTGGACGATCCGCGCGACAATCAGGCCAATGAAGAATATTAGGCCGGCGCCGATCAGCCTCGGAAGGAAGTCGAAAATGTCGACGGTCAGGCGATTGATCGGCTCGAGGATCTGGCCGACGCCGAGATAGTTGAGCGCGGCCATGATGCCGACCAGCCAGATGATCAGCTTGACCACAGTCCCGAGCTGCTGGCCGACGGTCTCGTTGGGGGTTCCGGAAATATGCTTCTTGAGCGTCGGCGAGCGGTCGATCGCCTTCTGCAAGATCCACTTGGCGGCGCGGGCGACGAACCAGGTCGCGAGCAGGATCGC